>JAZUCR010000095.1:0-4076 GCA_045639225.1 Victivallales bacterium | reverse complement strand
CTCAGCCAGACTCCTGCAAGATGGTCCGCCAGCAGCACCCCCTGATGAAACGCTCCGAAACCGCCCATCGAGTGTCCGCCGAGGATGATCCGGTCGCGGTCGATATCGAATTTCCGGCAGGCATCTTCGATCACGGCCAGAATGAATTGCGAAACTCCTTTGCGGTTCCAGCGTTTGCCGTCGATTGCGGGCAGTGCCGCCGGGGCAATCGTGATGAACGGGATCCGGTCGATATGCGGACGCAATACGCCCGTATCCGGATTGAGATAGCTTTTGAACGGCTGATCCGGCGTGGAATTGCGGTCGCCGCCGTGCATGAAGAACAGGAGGCCGATCGGACGGTCCGGATGATAGCAGTCCGGGACCATGGCATAGACCGGACATTCCGGATATTCCGGCAGGGTCCAGGGTTCGGTTACCCGGCCGGTTTCGTAAGCTCGTTTTTCGGTTCCCATGGCTGATCTTTCCTCAGTTTATACGATAAAACCGGCCGCAAGCTGACTCGCGGCCGGTTCTGAGTTGATTCCGGCAGTCCGGCTTATTTGCTGTGATATTCCTGCAGGGATTTCGGCTGGATGCCGCTGTTCTGCAAGTCGGCGCGGATACCCTGCACCGTCGCGTTGGCGGCGGCGATGGTGGTCATATACGGGATCTTGTTCTGAATGGCCATCATGCGGATATAGCTGTCGCTGGTCTTGCCTTCCCGTCCGATCGGGGTGTTGAAGATCAGATTCAGCTGTTTGTTCTTGATCATGTCGCCGATGTTGGGACGTCCTTCCAGCAGTTTCTTGACGCAGGTGTTGGCAATGCCGTTTTCGGTCAGGAAAGCGGAAGTGCCTTCCGTGGCGTAGATCTTGAATCCGAGTTCCGCGATGCCCTTGGCGATCGGGAGCAGGTATTTGCGTTCGCGGCGGGCCACCGAGATCAGCACGTTGCCGGAGGTCGGCAGCGCGAAACCGGAGGCTTCTTCCGCTTTATAATAGGCCAGACCGAAGTTTTCGGCCATGCCCATGACTTCGCCGGTGGCGCGCATTTCCGGTCCGAGGATCGGGTCCACTTCCGGGAACATGTTGAACGGGAACACTGCTTCCTTCACGCCGTAGAAGTTGTCGCAGCTGATCCGGATATTGCCGAGGTCTTTCAGCGTTTTGCCGAGCATCAGTTCGGTGGCGAGGTGCGCCAGCGAAACGCCGGTTACTTTGGAGACCACCGGCACCGTGCGGGAGGCGCGCGGGTTGGCTTCGATGATGTAAACCTTGTCCTCGCAGATCGCATACTGCACGTTCATGATACCGCACACGTGGAAATCCTGTCCGATGGCGGCGGTGTATCTGCGGATCGTGTCCTGATGTTCTTTCGAAATGGTGATCGGGGGGATCACGCAGGCGGAGTCGCCCGAGTGGATGCCCGCCAGTTCGATATGTTCCATGATCGAGGCCACGAACGTTTCCTTGCCGTCCGAAATGGCGTCGACTTCGCATTCGATCGCGTTGTCCAGGAACCGGTCGATCAGCATCGGGTATTCCGGGCTGACCTGGATCGCTTCCACCGCGTATTTCTTGAGCATGGCTTCGTCGTAAATGACTTCCATGCCGCGTCCGCCGAGCACGAAGGAGGGACGGACCATCACCGGGTAGCCGATCTTGCTGCCGAGCGCGACCGCTTCTTCCAGCGAGCGGGCGGTGCCGCTTTCCGGCTGCGGGATGCCCAGCTTGATCATCCGTTCGCGGAAATATTCGCGGTCTTCCGCCAGACGGATGCCTTCCGGCTGGGTGCCGATGATGTTCACGCCGTCGTCTTTCAGGGTCTGGGAGAGGTTCAGCGGGGTCTGTCCGCCGAACTGGACGATCGCGCCGTAGGGCTGTTCCTTTTCATAAATGGCGAGCACGTCTTCCACGGTCAGCGGCTCGAAATAGAGTTTGTTGCTGGTGTCGTAGTCGGTGGACACAGTTTCCGGGTTGCAGTTGACCATGATCGACTCGCAGTCGTGGTCGCGCAGCGTGAACGCCGCATGGACGCAGGTATAGTCGAATTCGATGCCCTGGCCGATCCGGTTCGGGCCGCCGCCCAGCACCATGATCTTCTTGTGCGGGGAGACCGGCACGTCGTCCTTGACGTCCGCATAGGTCGAATAGTAATACGCCGCATCCTTGGCACCGCTGACCTTGACGGTCTGGAACGAAGCTTTGACGCCGATCGCGCGACGGGCGTTGCGGACGTTTTTCTCGGTCGTGTTGAAGAGCTTGGCCAGATAGCGGTCGGAGAATCCGAACAGTTTCGCTTTCTTGAGCATTTCCGAAGGCAGGCTCGGGAACGCAAACTTTTTGAGTTCGGTTTCGAGGTCGGCGATCTCTTTCATCTGTTCGATGAAATAACGCGTGATCGAGGTCATCTTGACGATCTCGTCCACGGTCATGCCCTTGAGCAGGGCTTCGTAAATGATGAAGAAGCGTTCATTGGTCGGGGAGACCAGATGCTGGCGGAGTTCATCCAGACTCATGGCCTGGAATTTTTTGACCTGTCCGAGGCCGTAGCGGCCGATTTCCAGCGAACGGATCGCCTTCTGGAAAGCTTCCTTGAAGTTCTTGCCGATGGACATGACTTCGCCGACGGCCTTCATCTGGGTGCCGAGCGTGGTCTTGGCCTGCGGGAACTTTTCGAACGCCCAGCGGGCGAATTTCACCACCACGTAATCGCCGGACGGCGTATATTTTTCGAGCGAACCGTCGCGCCAGTAGGGGATCTCATCCAGCGTGAGACCGGCGGCGAGCTTGGTGGAGACCATCGCGATCGGGAAACCGGTGGCTTTCGAGGCCAGCGCGGAGGAACGCGAGGTGCGCGGATTGATTTCGATCACCACGATCCGGCCGTCTTCCGGGTTGAGCGCGAACTGCACGTACGTGCCGCCGGTCACGCCGATCGCGTCCACGATCCGGTAGGAGTAATCCTGCAGCTGTTTCTGTACCGATTCCGGCACGGTCAGCATCGGCGCCACGCAGAAGCTGTCGCCGGTATGCACGCCCATCGGGTCCACGTTTTCAATGAAGCAGACCGTGATTTTCTGTCCTTTGGCGTCGCGGACGACTTCGAGTTCGAGTTCTTCCCAGCCGAGGACGCATTCTTCGACCAGCACCTGGCCGATCAGACTGGCTGCCAGCCCGCGGGTGACGACTTCGCGGAGTTCTTCCACGTTGTAGACGATACCGCCGCCGGTGCCGCCCATGGTGTAGGCAGGACGCAGCACGACCGGGTAGCCGAGCTGTCCGGCGATCTTTTCCGCTTCTTCGACCGAGTAGCTCGGTTCGGAATGCGGCACGGGCACGCCGAGTTTGGCCATCGTGGCCTTGAATTCGATCCGGTCTTCACCGCGTTTGATAGCGTCCAGATCGACCCCGATCACTTTGACGTTGTATTTGGCGAGGATGCCTTTTTCGGCCAGTTCCGCCGCCATGTTCAGCGCGGTCTGTCCGCCGAGGTTGGGCAGCAGGGCGTCCGGACGTTCCTTGGCGATGATCTGTTCGATGCGGGAAGCGCGCAGCGGTTCGATGTAGGTGTGGTCCGCCATGCCGGGGTCGGTCATAATAGTGGCCGGGTTCGAGTTGACCAGCACGATCTCATAGCCTTCCGCCCGCAGTGCTTTGCAGGCCTGGGTTCCGGAGTAGTCGAATTCGCAGGCCTGGCCGATGATGATCGGACCGGAGCCAATGATCATGATTTTGTGGATGTCGTTGCGTTTGGGCATGATTACCGCCGCTTCCTTTCTGCTTTAAATATATAAAATTATAATTTCATAAACTAAATACAGTAATTTACACCACAAAACGGATTTTTCAAGTCCCGATTCGCAAACCTGTAAAAGGTTGTTCCCTTTCCGCCGGGCGATCCTCCGAAATTTTCCCCGCCCGGCTTGCAAAATGCCGCCGCTGGTTATATATTGAGCCAATTTCAAAACGTTTTGGCTCTTCTTGTTAAAAAGTTGTTTTTTTCAGCGTCAAACCAATTTTGACGCATCGACTGTGATTTTTTCTTGAAAAAGTCACGAAAAATCATGTTTCATGGCATAAACCTCCTTACCA
>JAZUCR010000094.1:0-6433 GCA_045639225.1 Victivallales bacterium | reverse complement strand
CCTGCGCCTCCGCCGCCGAAGGGGGGGAATGTCCGGGGTTTTTACTCCGGAGAAGGAACTGCAACATCACTTCTCCGGAGGTTTTTCGTATTCTCGGCATCTTCCCCGGAACCAGGGAATTTGCAGTGTTTTTACCGGACGTTTTGACATCATTATAAAACCGCGGATGGATTCCGCAAACCAAAACCCCTAACTTTGGAGGCTCCCATGTATGAGAAAATGATGGAAGAAATCAACCGCAGACACGAAATGGAACTGCTGGATCAGCATTTTCCCGGAAAAAGCTGCGGCAACACCCGATGCGAAAACCTGTGCCGGAATGTTTGTGCCGCGGCGATCCGGCTTCGCATGTCCCCGGAGGAACTGGTCGATCATGGCATTCAAAAAGAAATCGTCCCGCATTGCGGCTGTGAAAAATCGGTGGCTCTGTCCGACAAAAAATCCAATTCTCAAAATTATCCCAACAAAGGAAAACCTATCCCCGGATGCAGATTCGGATACACGTACGGAAGCCATCCCCCGAAAACCGACGACCAATTGGCCAGAGAATTATCAAAAACCAGTTCGTCGCGTTCAACATTAACCCAAGGGAAAGGGCGCAAAGTTCAATTCCATGTCGAAGGCTCGCCATCGCCGAGAATCTTCGCCGAAAGTTCAAGTTTTAATGGTATTGAAGATCTCTTGACCCAACTGGAGAAAAAATATCCGGCAGGAAGCATTGAACATCTGATTATTACTAATCACAGCGGTGCTCCCCAAAGCAATTCATTGTCGAAAGAAGGCGGGCATGATGATATGTATCATATAGGAACAAAGCCCAATCAACAATATTTATTCAGACTGAAAAAAATGCTTGCCAAGGACGCAACAATCGAATTGAGGATGTGCCGCAATGCGGAAGGAAAGGAAGGGAAAGAACGGTTGCAGCACATAGCAAATCTGATCGGCTGCAAGATAATCGGATATGAAAATAAAGTCAACGCGATCGGAGGTAAAGCTCCAAACACTCTGTTTATGCCGGGTAAAAAAACTTTTTATCCTGACATTGAAACGAAGTGATCACCAGGTTATATTATGGAGAACACGACATGAGGTGTTACCATGCGAAAAACTCTGAAATCCAGATGGAAGAAATTGACTCTGCGGAAGAAAATTTTTTTCATTCTGGGGTCGATCATAGTATTTTTTTTCGTTCATGATATGCTGGAAATGATGTTTCTGGCCCACCCGACAGAAACATTGGTTTATCGGATTCGCGAAGAACGTTACGATCCGCCCTTAAAAACCAGGATTGAAGCAGTGACTGAGGATATTTCCAGAGAGCCGGCTGCGATATCCGTGGAAGCAGGTTGGCTGTCTCCTCTCCCGCTTCATCATTTGAAAAAACGGGAACATTATCTGGTTTTCATTCAAAGAGCCTCGGAACGCGTTTTTATCAGTCGGAAGAATATGACTTTTTTTCTGGGGATGGTTGGGCAATCGGTTTACGAAATCAAAACGGAACCCGTTCGGAAAAAAATCTACGATCAGGCGATTGGGAGACTGAATGATCTGGGAGTTGGCCCCGATTACGGGAAAAATAACCGGTCTTATTGAATCAGATACCGGATTAATGGGAATATATCTGTCCGGCAGATGGTCCTCGGCATCTGCCGGACTTTTCGCAGCATATGTGCATTGACTCGTTAAAAAAAGACGATTGCAGGAGCTGGAAAAAAAGGATAAATAATTTTTCCCCTATTTGCAATTTGCCGGGCAGGATGTTACAGTAAACAGAAAGAAATCAGGAGGCTGTTATGTTCAAAAAATATTCATGGCTGTTGTTTGTTTTCATTCTGGCCCTGCTGCTGCCCGGCAACTTTCTTTACCTGCGGACATTGAAAAACAGCAAATCCGCCGTTACTTGCCTTATCCCTGATAAAGAAGATCCGGTCAACCGGTTTACCGCAGGCAATAACCGGCACATGGTTTTTTTTGAAGACACGGGGAATTTGCTCACATTAGGTTATGTCGGGAAAACCGAACCGAAAGTTGATTTTGCCGTTTTTCTGGCTAAAGGTTTTTCGCCGGTCTGGCAAATCACCTGGAACGGGGATGATTATTTCGACTATAACGGAGATATGATCTTCGATCTCAAGATGCCGCGCGATGCTCGCAAGAATGGCTTCATGTTCTCTGACGGCGGTGTATGGAAACCATGCTGGGCCGTAAAAATAACCAAAGGTGAAATCCTGTATAACGGGAAACCTTATGTCTTCAAGGACGGCCGGTGGCGGGAAAAGAAGGAACCCCAAACGGAAAAATGATTTGCCGTTACCGTTTACGGCAGCCGGAAAAATAAACACCATGTGGAAAAAAATCTCAGCTTCGATCCTGCTGGTGCTTACCGCGGGAGTCCTTTTGATTGCTGCGGGCGAATATTACAATCTCTATACTCACCGGCGGCTTTCAAAAATTGAAGTTCTCCAGATTGGTTTGAAGCCTTGTTCTGTCACTTTGCCGTTGAAACAGTCGGAAGCGGCGGTGCCTGATCCGTCCGTGAAAATCGAGCTGTATACGAAAGAAGGTCCATTCTGGATTGAGTCCGACCGGACATTTTCCGATTTGAGGATATGTTCCTGCCGGACGACGGGACTGATGGTATTTTACAGCCGGTTCGACATTCCCGACCGCAGGGAAAAGGAAAAACTCCTGCAGTTCATCCGGTCGGAAAGCATGAAATAAGCATGATCCGGCGATGCACCCCGGCGTCTGCCGGATTTTTCGTGCGCGGCATGCGCATCGGGTCATCCAAAAAACAATTGCAGAAACCTAACCGGGCATCCGGTTGGGGAGAAATCCTGGTTCGGACACGCTGGCGCGGCATGAGACAGGTTCCGGCGAACAGTTGTGAATGGGTTTTATGGGTTCTATGGGTTTAATAGGAACGCCCGGCATTTGCCGGGCTCCTGGTGGAGGGAGTGCGGACAGTCCGCCATCGCCTGCCGAGCGCGGTTTTTTCCTTATCATACCCATAATACCCATCATACCCATGTTCGCGTTTTCCCCTGATTCCGTTAGGTTTTTTCTTTTTTTTTCAATTCCGGCTTGATTTTTATTTCCAGAGTGATATATTTAAATCGTAATTAAATCAATGTAATATAAAGGTAATAGTAAAAATGGCCTATCCGAATACTAAACAATTGATGTTGCAGGACTCCCTGAAACTGGAGCTTCAGAGCGGGAATTTCCAGATCGGCGACCGCTTCTATACCGAAAAAGAGATCATGCGTAAATACCGGGTCAGCAGCGTTACAGTCGCGCGGGCCGTCGGCGAAATGACCCGGCAGGGATATTTCGAACGGAAACGCAAACTCGGGACATTTGTCCGCGGGACCCGCACGATCCCGGGCATGAGCGGAGAAGTCATGACCTGTCCGCTCTATATCAATCAGGCCGGGCATGAAGAATCGGCACGGCATGAGCTTTCCTGGTTTCTGGTGGAGGAGATCCGGCGCGGCATCATCAATGCCTATCCGGGCATGGTCAAAATCCTTTCCATGGACGAGATCCTGGATGCCGCTCAACGGGATCCGAACCTGCTGACGATCCTGTTTCCGCAGCGGATCGAATTTTATGCGGAAAAATATCGGTCCCGGTGCCCGGACAATACGGTCGAGATCCTGCTGCCGCCGAATTTCGGTCCGCAGGTGAATTGCGTCAGGCCGGATTATATGATGGGGGTGTTCGATGCCGTATCGCATCTGATCCATCTGGGACACCGCCGGATCGCCTATATCGGAGATGCCAAATCGCTCTACCGTTATGCCGCCTATCGGATCGCGCTGGAAACCCACCGGCAGGAAATGTTTCCGGAACTGGTGCTCCGGGACGATCAGGCCGTTACTTATGAAGACGGCGCGTTGCTGATCGACCGTCTGTTTCAGCTGCCGGAGGAACAGCGTCCGACGGCGGTTTTCTGCGTCAATGACCGGATCGCGATTGGGGCCATGGAAGCGCTCCGGAACCGCGGCCTTGCCGTTCCGGACGACATTTCCGTGATCGGATTCGACGACATCGAAGAATCGGCGACGGCTCCGGTCCCGTTATCGACGGTCAAAGTTCCGTATTATGAACTTGGACGGGCAGCTGTTGCTGTTCTGCTGGAAAAGATCAAGACCGGCCAGGATGTCCTGCCCAAAACGCTTCCGGCGGTTTATCTCATGCGCCAATCGGTCGGTCCGATAAAAAAATAAATATCCATACCAACAACAGGAAAGGAAGAAATATGAAAAAACGGTCAACCCCGAACTGCATAACCGCCGTTATGCATCCCGCATTTACGCTCATAGAGCTCCTGGTCGTGGTTGCGATCATTGCCATTTTAGCCGGAATGCTGCTGCCTGCGCTGGCGAAAGCGAAGGCCTCGGCGCATGCGACGGAATGCGCCGGCCGGCTCAAAATGCTGGGGACCGCCGCCACCATGTATGTCGACAGCTACAAAGGCTGGCTGTACGGCTGCTGGGTGTATGAAGGCGGAAAAGAAGTAAAATGGCATGACGTCATGGCAAACCGAACCAAAATCCTGCCTTACCGGGAAAGATATATGACGGCCGCGTCCAAGCAGTATTACTGCCCCACGGGCAAGATCCCGGCAACTGCGGCACAACTTTACGGACAGGCCGCCGTGCATGCCACCCAGACTTATTATTCCCAGTACACGCGGGGGCATGAGGGAGCCTACATGTCGATCGTCCAAATCGGATCAAACTCAAGAGACCCGGTTTATGGGCATTTTATGAATTTCCATTCAGGGCAGAATACCAAAATGAGCGGTTTCCCGATTTATGCCGATTCCGTTTTTACCGGAGGCGTTCAGTATTTCTACTGGCATAAAGGTTCGGGCGGTCCGAACTACAGTGTGGCGGCGCGACATTCCAATAAGGTGAATATAACCTTTGCCGACGGGCACACCACCTCGATGCCGGTTTCAGAGCTGGGAAACGTTCCGCATAAGATCCGGTATTACGGATATGATGACGGCCGGGTCGGTTTGAAAGCCCGCGGGATGGATTGATGGTAATTGCAACTTTGATGGACAGGAAGGATCTTTTATGAAAAAACACGTTTTGCTGATGGCTCTGCTTGCGGCTGCCGGTCTGGTTTCCGCAGCGGAAAATGTCTACAACGCTCCGGAAAAATGGTCTGCCATGCATCCCCGGATCAAATACCAGCCTGAGGACAGGGGAGACGGGATTCTGGGGGTGAGCGGGTATTATTTTATTTACAGCGATCCGGCGGTGAAGTTTTCCCCGGAGAAGAAATACCGGATGACGGGAAGTTTCCGGAAAGCGGGAGAGGACCCTGCTTCCATTTATTTCGGACTGGCGTTTTTTGATGAAAAGGGACGCCGCTTCGACCTGGCGAATTCGAACGCGGTGCCGAAGTCGGACACGGAGGTGACCGCCGAGGCCAAAAAAGGAGATACGGAAATCCGGATCAAAGACGGAAGCGGCTGGAAGAAATTCAAGAGCACCATCATCGCTTTCAACACGGCTCCGGATTACAGCGACCTGCCGAATTTCAACCTGATCCGGATTCCGATCAAGTCGGTGACGGAGGCGGACGGCGGCAGCACGGTGACCTTGACCCGGCCCCTGCCTGTCAATATTCCTGCGGGAACGACTGTCCGTCTGCACATTCCGGGCGGGACGGTTTATTTTGCCGCCAACCGGAAAGTCGGAACGGATTGGCGGAAATTCGACAGCCGTGTTTTCACCGGCATTTCCAAGGGGGCCGGAATGGGAGTCGGAGGGCTGTTCCCGCGCGGAACGGCGGAGTTCCGGGTTTTGCTCATCACCAATCTCGGACTGAAAAAAACCAGCACGGTCGAATTCAAAGATGTCAAGATCATCGAGGAATAATCTGAAATGAAAAAATGGTTGTTCATATTGGCTGCGTGCATGGCGCTGCCGCTGGCAGCCGGCCCGCTGGAACTGTCCCGGGGTGGGAAGACGGAATATAAGATCGTTTATGCTTCCGAATATGAAAAGGAAGCGGCGGACGAGCTGAAACTGCATCTGGACCGGATCACCGGTGCGGATTTTGCCGTTGAGCGGGAAAACGCATCGGTTACGGGTCCGGCGATCTGGCTGGGCAATACGGCACTGGCACGGAAACAGGGGATCGACTGCACCAAGCTGGCGCCGGAGGAATGGGTGATCCGGGATTTCGGGAAAGACCTAGTGATCGCCGGAGGAAAACGGCACGGAACCCAGAACGGGGTGTATGACCTGCTGGAAACGCAGTTCGGCTGCCGCTGGTATGCGTGGGACACCACCGTGATCCCGAAGGATCCGGATCTGACCCTGAACGGGATCAATATCCGCAAAAAACCGTCATTCGATTCGCGTGAAATTTTCGATGATTACCACAGTTCCTGGGTGCTGAAGCC
>JAZUCR010000093.1:0-2992 GCA_045639225.1 Victivallales bacterium | reverse complement strand
GTTTTCGAAGCAGATCGGCTGGATGTCGCGCACGCGCTGGATGATGTCCAGGCCTTTGCTCTTCGTGATCTTTTCGGCTTCTTCGATCGAAGCGATGCCGTTGTCGTTCAGGAATTTATTGATCTGCGCAATTCTGCGCTCGTAGCTTTCAAAAAGTGCCATGGTGACGTCTCCTTATGCCTTGCGCGGGTTGATGACTTTGACGGCGTCGGCAAAACGTCCGTAGGTCTTCTGGAACTTGGCCACGAACTCCTTGACGGACATCTTTTCCAGTTCCTTCGGGGTGGACTTGTTGACGAATTCCATCATTTTGCCGAGGTTGACGAACTGATAGCCGATGACCTTGTTCTCTTTATCGAGGGCGAGACCGGTGACATAACCTTCGGCCATTTCGAGGTAGCGGACGCCTTTTTCGGCGGTGCTGTACATGGTTCCGGTGATGGAACGGAGCTGTTTGAGGTCTTCGAGGCCGGCGCCGATGGGGAGACCGCCTTCGGAGAACGCAGTCTGAGTGCGGCCGTAAACGATCTGGAGGAAGAGTTCACGCATCGCGGTGTTGATCGCGTCGCAGACCAGGTCGGTGTTCAGGGCTTCGAGGATGGTCTTGCCGGGGAGGATCTCGGCGGCCATGGCGGCGGAGTGGGTCATGCCGGAGCAGCCGATCGTTTCGACCAGCGCTTCCTGAATGATGCCGTTCTTGACGTTCAGGGTCAGTTTGCAGGCGCCCTGCTGAGGTGCGCACCAGCCGACTCCGTGGGTCAGACCGGAAATGTCTTTGACTTCCTTAGCCCGTGTCCAGGCTCCTTCCTGCGGGATCGGGGCCGGTCCGTTTTTCGGGCCTTTCGCCACGCAGCACATCTGCTCGACTTCATGTGTGTAATTCATCGTACGTTCTCCATTGTTTACGATGGTTTTGGGTGACAACTCAAATAACTCATAATATACTGCCGTCTCATCTTTTTTTCAAGCGGGAAAGTAATTTTTCTTGCCGTCCGGCTGGTCTCTCCCGATCCACCGCCCGTTCGAGGAAAACTTGCGATCCCGAGTCTCAGGCTTGCGCTTCGAAAAAATAATCCGGGAATCCCGCTTGACAAAATTTTTTTCCGGACTACATTATCGCAAAAGGAGTGGATCGAAATGAACGGCTGGATGTTTTTCCCCCGGCGCAAGAAAAAAAAGTTATCCAGCGAGGATGCTGCGGCGCTGCTGCTGGAGATGCTTGAGGCTGATATTCGCATTTCCAAGGAAGAATGGAATACCTATATTCCGGAAAGCCGGGAATCCCTGCAGGGCCGATCGCTGGGCTTTTACTGCGGCGGGGCGGGCCTGGCTGCTCTGAAAAACACGCCCGCGGCCCAGGATATGCCGGAATATCCTATGCTGGTATTTGTTTCCGATTTCTCCATCATGCCGGAATGCTGGACATTCAAGGAGGCGCTGATCGCAGAATCAGAACCGGTCCGCGAATATATCATCCGCCTACTGCCGGATTCGAAGAATGTCATTACCGTGACCAGCACCCTGCCGGACCGTCCGCCGTGTTTTGCGGTTTACGGCAGTTACTGTTTCTTCCCTCCGCCGTATGTGCTGAAAGAAAATCCGAAAAGCTGAATCTTCAGCGTTTTTCCTCCACCGACCAGTCGTCGAACCAGGCCGTGAAATTCTTCCCGCGGCCGCTGACCGTCATCGCCAGACGGTCGGCTTCCCGCCAGTTCTTCGAAGTCGGAACTTTGAAGGTCATTTTCAGCTCGGTCCAGTCTGCGGAAGCCTCGAATCTTTTGATCGGCGGAGGGATTTGCAGATTGGTCATGCCGTGAGCCGGCTGCAGGGTGATCGTAAAGCCGTCGGCATTTTCCGCACGTGCCATGATGCGCACCGTGTAGGTCCGCCCAGGGACCACGGGGAAGCTCCGCATGAAACAGCCGCCTTTGCCGGAAGGTCCCACCTGCATGCGGATGGACGGCGGCGCGGCGCATCCGGCATCGGGGATATGATCGAACAGCACATCGCTGTCGGAGGTTTTCCAGATGGACCACATCTTTTCCATGCCGTCGCGGATCGGGAAAGTCGGTTTCGGCGGGAAGGCCGCGATCCGGAATGAACGGGCAGGGATGCGGATTTTGAATTTGCCGTCTCTGACTTCGATCGGTTTTTCCTGCCATTCCTCCTGCGCGGAGAAACTGCCCGGAGCCAGCGCGGAAAGATCGATTTCGGTTTCCCTGGCACGCATTTCCTTGTTGGCGAGGATCAGCACCTGGCGTCCGCCGGGACATTCGTAGCGGGTGACGCGGACATCCGGATCTGAACTGGCGACTTTCAGTCCCGGCTCATAGTAACGGAAGCAGCGGGTCTCCGGTGACTGGACACCGTATTTTTCCAAGATGTTCCAGCTGCGCCAGACGGGGCCGCGCGGGAGACATTCGCCGCAGGTTTCCACATCGTTCATCAGGCACATGGTGAGCATGGCGACGGCATATTTTTCGCTGGATGCCCGGTAGCCGTGGTGGATATAGCCGATCACCGGCAGGAAAATGACGCCGATGCCGAGAACATCGCGGTTGTATTCGCTGCGCCACAGCGCATCCTCCAGATTGTCCGTGTAGGCGTAATGCGAATTGGTGATGAGTCCCTGGTGCTGTTCTCCGGGGAACCAGTAGTCCGCCATGCCGTGGAGAATCGGATTGTAATCGCGCTGCGCATGGAGCATGACCACCCGGTCGTGCTGATGTGCCAGCGCAATGGTCCGGCGGACCAGATTCCGTTTGTTTTCCAGCGTGAACGAGGTGACCTGGCGTCCGAAAGCATCCTTCGTTCCGTGTCCGTGGAGCGGATTGGCGCAGATGCCGTTGCCGCACAGGTCGTAATAGATCATGCCGACACTGCCGCCGTAAGGATGCCGGTAAACTTTCAGCTGATTGAAAAGCAGATAATCGTTGTAGCAGGTGGCGGGGCAGCCGGGCAGACTGTTGTACTGGATCGCGGGGGGACCGTA
>JAZUCR010000092.1:0-14750 GCA_045639225.1 Victivallales bacterium | reverse complement strand
AGATGGTCGCGGGTGGTCAGATACGGGTTCGCGGAAGGATCGCCCAGGTTGACCAGTTCGGTCAGGGAAGCCACATCTTTTTTCAGTTCTTCCAACTTTAATTTGCCGAGATTCTGATTCAAAACTTCCGCCAGAAGCTTGTCTTCAGTAATCACACTTTCACGTTCGAACAACTGCGCAGCGACCTTCTGGACTGCCGCCAGACGTTTCTCATCCGAGAGCCACGGCATACACATCGCACCGTAGTCCAACGCCTGCGAAACCATCTTTTTGAAATGCGCTTTCTCCTCTTCGGAGAACAGCGAAAGCTTGTAATCCCGGACTTGGGCATTGGTCCGAGTGAGCATCTTCCGGTTACGTGTCAGCAGCGTCAACTGGCCCACTTCATCGATGGTCGGCTGCCGTCCATGCGTTTCCACAAAGCGTTCGATCGCCTTGTCGATCTGGTCCCGGCGCCGGGAGCAGCGCTTCAAAATTTCTTCCGAAACACCCTTGATTTCGAACCCGACCAGCTCCCCTTTATCGCGGTATTTCTTCTCCAGATCGTAACCCAGAAGACCGCATTCTTCGGCCAGTTTGTTCAGGTAAACCTTGCTGGCATAGCGAATCGCACGCACCATTTCGCGACTCTGAAGAGCCTTGTATTTTCCATGACTGTCGCGCGTTACATTGACGATCACGTTATGCGTATGGAGCTGCGGATCCAGCAGACGGCTGGAGTTGTGATGATACTCTGCATAGATGAAATTGCCGGTAAATTCGATGTTGTCAGTGTTCGCATTGATGCCCGAACGGAGGCGCACGGAAGCGAACCGTTCCATCTCTTTCATCGCCAGCTGGACCGCCCTCTGATGCGCCTTTTCCAGACGCCCGTCGAACAGCGACATGATCGAAACCGACTTCTGTGCCGAACACTGAAAGTCATAGAAACGGACCGAATTTTCGACATTACGGGCCGTCAATTTCTTCCCGGAAACAGGATTGATATTTTGCTGGAACGCGGAGAAAACGGACTGGGTAACGTCCTTCCCGGAGAGCTGGAAATCATCCGCAAGAGTGCCGTGCCAAATGCCTTTGACGATTTCATGTTCGGAATAATAATCGTTGCAGGAGAGGTGCTGCCGATAGAAATCGGTGCCTTTTCCTTTCGTCGCCTTGATCCGAGCACAGGTAAACATTCCGACCACCAAACGGGTTGAATTTGTTTACCTCTGTTCGACGAGAACAGGAAAATATCGTATAAAAACCCAATATACCCCCGAAAAGTGATTTGTCAAGCCCGGAATTTAAAATTTCCGGAATCCTTCCGATAATGGAAGACGCTCTTACCCTAAGCTCCGCTTTGGTATAGATATAAAAGCGATATAAAGAGATAAATTATCTGGTATCTGGTGAAATACAGCCAGATAAAATATCCCTTAATTATTTATCTTTTATCATTTGAAAAAACGCCCCAACGAGGCTATAATACCGGCAAATGGAAATTGAACAGATGGGAGAAAAAGGAAGATGAAAGCAAAACGGAGAATGCCGAAATCGCCGGGACCGCACAGTCCGAAACTGGCGGGGCTGGAAACGGAAATCATGGAGCAGCATCTGCAGGGGAAGCCGATCGCTGCGATCCAAAAATGGCTCAAGACGGAGAAGAAAATCTCCATTGCATATTCGAATCTGTACAACTTCATCCATCGCCGAGCGGAAAAATATTCCGCGACATCGGGAACAGCCGTGATCCTCCACTTCATGCGACTGAAACCGGAAGTCCGGGAAGAAGTCCTGCAAATTCTCCTGATGCTGATGCTGATGCACAAGGATATTCCACATCCGAAATCAATCAAAAAGGAAAGCCACGCGACACCGGAACCAAAAGTTTACGCCGTCCCGGTAGACTACCTGTCTATCCGAGAAGAAGATGCTCCAGGAATAAAAAAATTGAAAAAGCTTGCCGCTTTGGATTCCACTCAGCTGGAAAATCTGCCGAAGGATTTGAAGCCGAGAGAAAAGTGAACCTGTAAATCACGCGCCCGGTTCGAATTGGGCTTTCAGATAAACCGATTTCGGCTTGCGATGGATATGGACGGCCTGAATGATCTTTTCAGCTACCAGTCGGCCGCATTCCCTCAGCGGTGCCCGGACCACCGGACGGTTCGCCGGAACATCGGACAGCTCCAGTCCGTCGCATCCGATCACGGGAATTGTGAGCTTCTTTTCATTCAGGAGATGCAGGATTTCCGACAGTTGCGTGTCGTAAGCAACGATCAATGCATCCGGAACAGTGGTCTTCAAAATTTTCTGCAATGCCGCAGCTCCGCCGCCCGAAACCGGACGGGTGCTGCCGATACAGGAGGGATCCACCAGACTGTAATCCTGAACCGAATTCAAATAAGCATGGAACTTGTTCAGAAGACGCGGATGGATCAAACTTTGGGTCTGCCCGATGAAACCGATCTTCCGACAGCCACGTTCGTGAAGATAAGCCACCGCATCATGAATCCCGTTACTGAAATCAAACGACACCTGCGGAATCGCCGGATCGATCGGATCGCAGGCTGTGATGAAGGGAACTTGGGTTTCCTCCGCAAAACTCAGAAAACGTTTCTCATATGATCCCAGAATAATACGTCCCACCGCAGGAAAAAAGTCCGGCCTGGCCCCATTGTCTTCCACCATTGCCGGATCACGGGGCAATAAATTCCGGTTTCCGAGTGCGATCAGTCCGGTTTCAGGATCGCTTTTCAGCATGGTGATTACCGCGCGGAATCCCTCGGAATCCAGTTCCCGGATCATCGCTTCCCAGATATGATGCCAGAACGGATGGGAAAAAATGGACATGAATCCGTCGAACAAAACTTCAATGACCGCCCCCGTGTAATATTTCTGCGGCACGATACGGGTTCCATCCCGGCGCTTCCGCTGAAGCACGCCGCGCTTCACCAGTTGGAGAATGGCTTTGTTCACCGTTACCGCGCTGACCTGAAGTTCTTCGGCCAAGTCCACCGCACGCGGCAGTTTGTCCGTATATTCTTTGGCGGCGATCCGGTCAGTTATCGTTTTGATGATGTCATATTGTCTGTAACCCATTTTTTTCTCCTTTTCAGAATAATACTATATCACAGATTTTAAAATGTTCAAATATTCGGCAATTTTTTTTGAATTTTTTTACCGGAACCGTTGAAAACGTCTTGAATATACTTTCATAAACAATTATTTTATCTTGCAAAGAACAGAAAAACAGGAGATTTTTCAATGTCAGAAATCAAAACTCTGTCCACTGTGATCGAGCGTCCGGGCGAAGCCGCGTTCCGCGAAGTCACGCTTACGCCGAAGCGGGCCGATACCGTGGTCTGCCGGACCCGGATGAGCGCCATTT
This sequence comes from Victivallales bacterium, assembly GCA_045639225.1. Taxonomy (GTDB): domain Bacteria; phylum Verrucomicrobiota; class Lentisphaeria; order Victivallales; family UBA1829; genus SIG94. The sequence goes on along the minus strand of JAZUCR010000092.1, from coordinate 11,380 downwards.
CCACGGGGACCGATATGAAGACTTATCACGGGATGCAGCATCCGGAACAATGCTGGTATCCGCTGGTCCCCGGCTATGAAAACATCGGCGTGGTGGTCGAAGAAGGCGATTATGCGCCGGGTCTCAAAAAAGGCGACCGCGTGATGATCAACGAATGCCGCAAATACATGGATGTCTGCGCGGCCTGGGGCGGCGGAACTCTGCTGGTCCACAAGGATATGGACAATGCCGGAGGAGCGGGTGATCCGCTCTGCAAGATTCCGGACAATGTTTCGGATGAGGACGCCGTGCTGGCCTATCTTTTCTGTGTTTCCCTGAAAGGCGTGGAACGTCTTCAGCCCCGGAACGGCGAGAACATTCTGGTTTTCGGCGCGGGCATGAACGGGATCGGCGCGGCGCAGATCATCAAGATCAAGGCTCCGCAGTCGACGGTGATCCTGGCGGAACCCAATGCATACCGGCAGGAGATCGCGCGGCATTATGCCGACCATGTCATCACACCGGACGCGGCAGGGATCGCGAAACTGCTGGAAATCACCAACGGCAAAAAAGCGGACCGCATCATCGAATGTTCCGGAAATCCGGAAGTTCCCGGCATCCTGCACCGTTTCATCAAGGACGGCGGCTGGAAGGACGACGATGAGCCCGGTTATATCCATCTCAACGGCGATTATCCGGAGAAACTGATTTTCGATCATTACCACCGCTGGTTTGTGAAAAACGTGAACATGTCCATGACCTGCGCGATGAAGTGGCGTGCGAAAGGCCAGATCCTGCAATGGCTGAGCGAAGGCAAGATGAATACGAAGTATCTGCCCTATGAAACCTGGGAAGCGGGGAAATGCAGGGAAGCGTTCGAATACCAGTCGAAGAAAGGCGCGGACTGCTTCAAAATCCTGTTTGACTGGAGGAACCTCTGATGCGTTACGGTCTGGCGGCATGGGGCTTGCGCGAGGAATCTCTGGAATCACAGCTTCGGATCACCCGTGATCTGGGGCTCGATCTGCTGGAGTTCTCGATTGCCAACTATGCCAAAGACACGCTTCAAACCGGATGTTCCGATCCGGAAATCGAAGCAGTCAAGGCCCTGTTCCAAAAATACGGGGTCCGGCTTGAGTGCGGCTGCACCGGCGACGACCTGACCAATGACGATGTGGAATCGCAGCAGGAAAAACTGACGGAAGTCATCGGAATCGCGTCAAAACTCGGGATCCGGTATCTGCGGATCTTTGCCGGTTTCAATTCCGACAGTGCGGTATATGGCGGAAAATACGAACGGATGCTGGCTGCATTAAAGCAGCTCAACGTCCTCGCTTCCGGAAAAGGGATCGTCCTCTGCGTGGAAACGCACGGCGGCGTAACCGCGCTGGACAATGGCGCTTTGCTTCATTTCAACAGCGTCACGACCCGGATCGACTCGCTGAAAAAAATTCTTGAGACCGGCGTTTCCCTCTGCTATGATCCTGCCAATCTGAGCGCAGTCGGCAGCGCCGCTCCGGAAACGTTTTACACGATCTTCAAAAACCGTATTCCCTATATCCATCTGAAAGATTTCAAGGACATACCGGGCGGGATCGTTCCCGCCGCCTGCGGGGAAGGACGGCTGGATTGGAATGTCCTTATGGAGACGCTGAAAGATTACGATGGTCCTGCGATGATCGAATACGAACTGCCCGGCGATGTCAGGGACGGAATGGCGCGTTCACTCGAATTTCTGAAGCATTACAGTAAAATCAAATAGATAAAGAAAGGGATTAGCTATGTCTGAAAAAATTATATTTATGCCGCACGCCAACATCCAGTATTCGCAGTTGCATCCGGCGCGGCGCGCCTGGGTATGCGAGAACTGTTACCTGCCGTTGTTCGAAATGATCCGGGACGGCGATTATAAAATCGCATTCGAGGCTTCCGGACGCACACTGGAAGTCATGCATGACGAAGCGCCCGGCGTGCTGGCACTGCTCAAAAGTCTGATCGCGGAAGGCAAGATCGAACCGGTCGGCTCTCCCTTCATCCATGTGATGCTGGCCAATATCCCCGCCGAAGTCGGACTGCACACGCTGAAACACGGTCTGGACGCCTGGGAAAAATACACGGGAGTCCGTCCCGAGACCGGATGGAACCCGGAATGCGGATGGGCGGGCTTCCTGCCGGACCTTTACAAAGAAGCCGGATTCAAAAGTCTGGTGATGGACGCCGACAGTTTCTTCCTTTCGTTCCCGCAGATCCGCGAGGCTACCGGACTCAAGTATGACGTGCAGGGACACGACAACAAGAACAGCCTGTTCAAGATCGAAGAATATATCAAGGATAAGCCGGAATTCCTGAAATATCTCACGAATCCGTCAGTTGCCCCGAACGGCCTCAAAATGGTGTTCCGCAGCGACTGCATGGCGAATCCGATGCTCTGGTATCTGATGGGCGCGACGGAAGGCTGCCGCGAAACCCCGGTTTCGCTGGATGAGATCAAAGAGATGTTCCTCAAATGGAAACCGCGTCTGGCGCAGTCCGGCAGTTTCATCATGCCGTATGCGGAGGATGCGGAATACATCGGGTCCAGCGCCTATTTCTATGTAAAGCAGTTCAATCAGGCACGTTTCTTCGAGCCGGAACCCGCTTCCGTCCTCCGTTTCAAAGAACTGCTTGATGCGGCAAAGACGATCGGATATGAACTCTCCACCCCCGGCGAAGTCATCCGGAGTTCCGAAGCGATCATTAAAAACGATCTGATCGACCATATCGAAAACGGCGCGGCGTGGCACGGCGGCACTTACAAGGCATGGGCAAACACCAGTTACTCGCTGATCCTTGACCCGGTTTGCCGCACCCTTTTCGAAGGTGTGACGGCTCTGCGCAAAGTGCTCGGCGACACGCCCGAACTTGAAAAAGCGATGAATGCCATCGAATCGAGTTACGTTTCCGATTCCCGGTGGCCTCCGCTGCCGACTTCGCCGGGACGCTTCAATGTCCGGGAAACACTTGACGACCTCTATGCCGCCAACGAGTTCTTGGGCGAAGCGATGGACAAGGGTGGAATTGCCGAAAAACGGGCGATCTATTCCGCCTCCCTGATGAAAACGCAAATCGGACTGGTCGAAAAAACACTGATGGACCAGAAATATTTCGGAGAAAAATAAGCAGTCATGAACGAGCAGCTCTCACTCTACAGCGCACATTTTCAGCTGACCGGGCGATGCAACCTGGCCTGCCGCTTCTGCGGACAGCGCAAGGGAATGCTGGCATCGTCCGGATCGGAAGAGCTCTGCACGGCGGACTGGCTCCGCTGTGCAGAAGAACTGAAATGTGCTGCAAAGCGTTCCGGGCATCGGCCGGAAATCATGCTGTGGGGAGGAGAGCCGCTGCTTTATCCGGAATTCGATCTGCTGGCGGAAACGCTGGTCGGTCAGGGCTTTTCGCTTGGGATCGTCACCAACGGGACCTTGCTGGAACAGCACGCGGATGTCGTCTGCGAATGTTTGGACCGCATTTTCGCTTCCATAGACGGAGGTCGGACCGACCATGATGCCATGCGCGGAGCCGGAGTTTATGACCGGGCGGCCGCAGGATTGTCAGCGATTCGGAAAAGACGCGGGAAACTGGTTCTGCTCTGCACCATTTCCGATTTGAATGTCGACCGCATGGCGGAACTGCCCGATTCGTTGCTGGAACTGAATCCCGATGAAATCGTGTTTCAGCCGCTGATCTATCTTTCCAAACGGGAAATCGACGACTACCGGAATTTCAGCAAAGAAGTTTTCCAGTGTGACTATCCGGAACTGTCGGCATGGCAGCGGGAAGACGATCTGGATTTCCAGCACCGGCTGTCGGCAGGGTTGAAGAAACTGGAAGGAAAGAATTATCCTGTTCCGGTCCGTTTTACTCCGCACTGTCATCCGTTGGAGAAAGACACTGCCCGTTGTCAGCTGCCATTGCATCATGTCCATATCCGGCATGACGGCGCGGTCGGGTTCTGCACGGATTACTTCGGTTTTTCCGCAGGGAATGTCCGTGAAGCATCGCTCGCGGAAATATTCGGGAGTAGCCGGGCGAACCTGTTCCGTCAGGCGCAGGCGGCAGGACGGCTTTCCATTTGCCGTCATTGTCCGTGGTGTTGCCAGCCGTTCGGGAGCGACATTCCCGCAGACATCCCGTATTATGATTTCAAAAGCATGATAAATAAACAATCGGAGAATCAAAAATGTCGTTGCTTGATTGGCTGATAGGTGGACTATCTTGCGGCAGGCCGGATTGCGTGACTATAAAAAAGCAAATGATAATTTTCAACAAGAAGGAAGATACAAGATGAAATTACTGAAAGTCGGACTTGTCGGAATCAATTTCGGAGCATATTGGGTTCAACGGGATGTACTTGGAGGAATTGGCAAAAATTATATCGAGATTGCCGCCGTATGTTCCCGCCATCCGGAAAAAGCAAAGCAAAGTGCAGAACAGATTGGATGCCCCCGGTATGTCACGGATATGGAAGAACTGCTTCGGGATCCCGGAATTGATGCAATCGCGCTTTTCACTCCTCCGGCGGGGAGAGCGGTCTTGGTTGAGCGCTGCATCAACGCAGGAAAAGCCGTATTGACGACAAAACCGTTCGAGGAAGATTCGGCGGAAGCGCTGCGGGTGCTGACTCTTGCACGCAGCAAAAATAGTATTGTGCATATCAACTCTCCATCCCCGGTTCCGGGAGATGATCTGGCCGTTATCTTCGACTGGCAGAAAAAATACGATCTCGGGAAACCTCTTTCGGCATATTGGGAAAACTATGCACGTTATCATGAACAGCAGGATGACAGTTGGTATGATTCTCCCGAACTTTGTCCGTTTTCTCCGATCCTGCGAATTGGGATCTATGGAATCAACGATCTTGTAAGAATCTTTGGAAAAATTGAACATATTGCCGGAACACAATCCCGTCTTATGACCGGACGGCCGACCCCGGATCATGCATCCGTCATGATGCGTTTCCAGAACGGAGGTATTGCAACGGTTCATGCAAGTTTCTGTATTGATGACGGACAACCGTATCCGGCACATATGATCCTGCATTTTGAAAGGGGATCAGTGCGCCGGACTTTCTGGCATGATGGATCGATTGAACGTAATGCGGATTTCTCCTGCGTCAAACTTGAACTCAATTGTATTTCAGGAAATGAATTCCGTTCCGAAACAAAAATTATTCCGCCGGAACGACGCAGCGGAGGATATCTCTGGAAGGAATTCTATGATGCGGTTACGCAAAAACATCCGCTTCCCAACGAGGTCGATCCCGAAACGGTCGCCGAGGGGATTCGGGCGATCGAACGACTGAAAGAATTACAGCACTCGTTTCCCTGCTGATCCGGACGGCGGAATTCAAGTGCAATAAACACAAAAAGAAACAAAAAAGGAAAGGAAACAATCATGGCTGAAAAGTGGAAACCGAAAGCGATCTTCTACGATTCGAAAAAAACACTGTGGGACTGGTCCGCAGTATGGACTGATGCCTGTGCAAGGCTGCTCAAGAAATACAAATCCGATATTGAACCGGCCGAGTTCAAACGGGTCTGGAATTTTTACCACACTTATTTCAATCATATCGGCGCTTTCGGTTCGAACAATGCGTTTCAGTGGAATCAGCAGAGAGCGCTGATGCATGCTTTCCGTTACTTCAACATCGTCGGCGATCCCGAGGATGTCAGCTACATGGAAAAGGCATGGAAAGATGTCAAGCCCTTCCCGGAAGTGCCCGCGGAGCTCAAAAAACAGCAGAAGCTCTGCAAGGTTTTCACCTTCTCAAACATCGAGCGCTACTATCTGGACCTCCTGATTTCCCACACGGACGGATTCAAACCGGATTTCGTCGGCGATATGATGACCGCCGGATGCTCCAAGCCGAATCCGCGTGCCTATTACTGGGTGCTGGAACAGACCGGACTCACTGTGGATGATGTGTTGTACTGCGCATGTCCTCAGTGGGATCTGCAAGGAGCTCTGGCAATCGGGATGAAGACCATCTGGCTGAACCGCGACAACGAACCGTTGACCGGAGCCCAGCCTGATTACATCGTTTCCGACTTGAAAGGCGTCACGAAGGTTGTAGAAAGTTACTTCAAGCGGAAATGAAATATCGGAGGCAAGGATGGCCAACTGCGGCCATCCTTGCTCCAGGGAAACAACATGCAACAGACATTAACTCATAATTCAAAAAAATCTTGAGAAGCAGAAATGCGCCGGGATTGAGATCTATCGTCGCTGCAGCTGCTCTTGACATTGCGGTTAGTGAAAAAACACCACTAGGGAAGGAGAATCATGAGAAAGAAAGGAAGAACGGAAACACGGAGTTTTACTTTGATAGAGCTCCTCGTTGTGATCGCCATCATCGCCATACTGGCGGGAATGCTGCTGCCGGCGTTGAATGCGGCCAGGGAACGTGCGAAATCCACCCAGTGCACAGGGAACCTGAAACAACTCGGAACCGGGATGCTCAATTATACCGTTGACTATAAAGACTGGTTTCCCCAGATCTGGGTCGGTGGCGTTTTGTTCATCGACAAAAACACGGACGGCGTCTGCTGGGATGCACAGATCGGCGATTACGTAGGATATGTTTTCAAAGGAAGGAAGAAAAAGTTTTTTACTTCCGCACAGCAGGTTTTCTGCTGCCCCTCAGCCCGTGAATATAATCCGGATTACATGTCGCGAGGATATGGCATGAACAAGAGTGTTGCAGGTCTGGAGACGCTCGGGACATATGATACCTCTCCTGCGGTTTACAATGCGAGAACTTTGGGACACACAAAAACGCCGGAGCAGATGCTTCTGATCGATTTTGGAACAACAGCTTCTAATTTCATGGTCCAGGAGAGTTATGGAGCCAGTTATGGCACGAACGGCCTTAAACTTTATCCGTTGAGAGGTAATATTAGGGATTATGCCCCAGGATATACGCGTCACGGCAGAACTTTTAATTTTGTCCGTAAAGACGGTTCAGTACGCCAGTCAAAGTACACCGGCGGAAAATTCAATGAAGATTTTCTGTATTTTATAGGCAAGAATACAACTAGGGACGGCCTCTATTTGAAACTCGTCTCGGGGTCGGAATTATGATCAAAACCCGATTTCTGCTGCTGTGCTTTCCCGCACTGCTTTCGGGAGCGGAATATTTCTGTTCACCCTCCGGCAATGATACCGCTGCCGGAACCCGGAATGAACCTTTGAAAACAGTCGCTGCCGCAGTCGGCAGGGCCAGCCGCGGCGATGTCGTGACTCTGCTGCCCGGCGAATACCAGGAAAAAATCGAAATAAAAGCCGATGGTATCACTTTGCGCGGCACTCGCGGAAAATCCGGCGAATATCTTTCCCTCGTCGCGCCCGCGAAAACCTTGACCGGCTGGACCGCCGAACCCGCGATCGCCGATGACATGTGGAGTGTTCCGCTCAAGGAAGTTCCCAGTTGTGTAACGGTGAACGGCCGTCAGATTATTCTGATCGGACAGCGGCTGATGAAGCGTGCCCCGAAAAAAATGCGTCCGGACGTGCTGAATCATGGTCACATTATGAAAGGAGAAACGGTGATTTCTGGCCTGGATCTGCTCGCCCTGCCGAAGACGGTCCGTTTCGCAAGCCGTCATTTTGGCAAATTGGGCAATGAGGGCATGCTGGATTTGTGGGCCGTTGCCGACGGAATGATGACCGGCTGGCGGAACGGCAGACTGTATCTGCGCATCATCGATGGTCGAAAACCGGACGGATTGGTCGTCCGGGCCGGCGGCAACAGCGCGATCGAGATTTGCGACCGGTCCGATATCGTGATCGAAGACCTGCAGATCGGCACCTGCCGCATCGGAATCAACATCAGCGGCAAAAAGGCGAAAAACAATACGATCCGCCGCTGCCGGATCGAACACGGTTCCGCCCGGATTTCAGTGACCGACGGAGCTTCGGACAACCGGATCCAGGATAACATCCTTTCCATGGGATATATCCGTCCCGAATTTCATTCTACCACCCGGTGGGCATACAGCCGGGCGATGTATCTGATTTATAAGTGGGTGGTCAGCAACAGGTGTGAATCGGATGATAATTCGCTCCGTTTCGACAATTCCGGATCGGGCAACCTGGTTGAAGGGAACATCATCTTTCAAGGTTCGTGCGGTACCGCGTCTCCCAATTGTGCAGGGGTGGTCATCCGGAACAATGTTATCCGGGAGATGACCAGCATCGGAATCGTACTCTCCGACGGTTCAAATCAGGAAGTTTACGGCAACGTGCTGATTGATAACGGCGCCAATGTCCGAATCCAAGCGCTCCAAAGTGCGCCGAAGGGCCGCAACTGCTTTGTGCATGACAACATATTGTATTATTCCAAAGGCTGGGGGATGCAGTTTTTTGTTTTGTGCCGCACAGAACATCCGGAATCTCCGGAAAATACATGGTTTTATCATAATACCGTGATCGGAAGTAACTTTTTCATGAACACCTCAGGTTTTGAAAAATATAAAGGCATGCCCCAGCCGATCAGTCTGGTGAACAATCTGGTGGTGGTTGAGGGTGTGACGAGGAAATTTGTCGTTCCCGAACTCAAACTGGTCGCCGGAAATGCTGATACAAGGGGCTGTTCCAACCTGAAGAAATGGGGCAAGGACAATTCATTTCATGTCGGGGTTGAAGGTACTAAGCCGTTCCTGAAAGTGAAGTCGACTCCGGAACTGCTGGCAAAATCGGTAAATCTGCAAAAACCGGAGGGTGTTATTCCCAAGCTTCCCGGCATGAAAGACCATTCCCCGCTCCCCGGAGCGGTCTGGGATCCGAAAATAGTGGAACTGGTCCGCCGCAGCGAGCAACTTTCGAACGAGGCGATCAATGCCATGAAATTCAAATAGAGAAAGGAACATCAGCATGAAAATCGAAAGGAACACCTTCAAAGATTGTAAAGGCAATTCGTTTCAGGTTACAGTCCTGACTATCGGCGGCAAACGCCCCGGTCCCGTTTTCACCATAATCTCCGGACAGCACGGCATGGAACACTCCGGACCGTGCTTCCTGCCGGAACTGGCGGAAGAACTGGACCAGACCGACATCGCTGGAACGGTCCATATCTGCCCCTGCGCCAATCCTGGCGCGCTCGCGATGGATTACGAGTTTTACCCAGAACGCGAAGACCTCTCCCTCATCAAGGATTACTACTATTCCAGATTCCGGCATGAGTACTCCCCCTGGGGCATCGGTCGGGATGACCAAAACACAGATTACAACATGAACCGGCTCTGGACCAAGACCGGAAAAGGGATAGCCTACGACATAACCGGCTGGCTGTGGAAAAACTATGTCGAACAGGCCGACCTGACACTGGATATCCACTGCGCGCAGCAACCCCTGCCGTTCATTATCAACGACTTTCCGAAGAACATCCCGCTGATTGCCGTCACCGGCATCGAACTCTCTATTCCGATGTGTCCGCCAAAAGATGACTATTCCACAGGAACTCTGTCTTATCAGTCTGCAAAACGCGAGGGGCGGTATGGATTCTGCATTGAATTCGGCATCCAACATGGACTCAAGGATTACGAATACCCGATCGGCAAGAATGCCGTCAAAAACCTGATGATCAAGATGGGCATGCTGGATGCGAAACCCATCCTCGGCCCGCATCCAACCTACAGTTTGCCAGAAGTCGAGGACGAGGGAAACTCGACCCCCTTCGAAGCTTCCCATTTCGGACACGTCCGCTACTTCGTCGAACCATGTGTCCCAGTGAAGAAAGGCACGCTCCTTTACGAGGTCCGCGATATCCAGACGCTTGAAGTGCTCGAACGCGGAACCGCGCCATACGACGGAATCATCTGGCGCAAGACCTACAAACCGCTGGCCGAACCAGGCGAAAGACTGTTCTGCTTCTACAAGCCTATTGAATTCACGGCGGAATTCTGAATCCGGACACAGAAATTCGTGTAAAATGAAAGAGTTTCTGATCGTTCTTCATTTTTTACAAGATGAGCCAAAACATGCAGTTTTTTTCCCCCAGTAATTGGAGGAATAGCGAGCAGCAAACGATAAAACATCAACCGGCAAGGTAATGTTGAAGTAAGAATAACAGATGAAGCCCAATGCTCTTTCTGACAGTTGAGTTTCCTGTAGGAATAACTTTAATGAAAGGAACGAGAAACAAAGATGAGCTGGATTGACTGGTGTATCGTCATCATTCCGATGACTGTCCTGCTGGGCGTGGCTTTCTACTCGCGGAAATATGCCCGTGATGTGGTGGATTTTCTTGCCGCCGGGCGTATCGCGGGGCGTTATGTGCTGGCTGTCGGAGCTTTGGAAGGAGCACTCTCCGTCATAACCTTGGTCGCGGGATGCGAGCGCAATTATCAGACCGGATTCTCAATTGGATTCTGGAATGCGATCATCACGCCGATCGGCATGTTCATCGCCCTCTCGGGATATTGCGTTTACCGCTGGCGGGAAACCCGCTGTCTCTCCGTCGGGCAGTTTCTGGAATTGCGTTACGGCAGCAAATTCTTCCGTGTCTTTTGTGCTGTGCTCCGAACGATCGCGGAAATGGTTACCAATGCCATCGGACCTGCCATTGCAACGAACTTTTTTATCTATTATCTCGGACTGCCCCACCGCATCACCTTCTTCGGAATCAATCTTCCGTGCTATGCGATCATCGTCACCCTCTGCCTGTGTCTGGCGGTGCTCTTCATCTGGCCGAGCGGACGGATCTCCTTACTGATCACGGACTGTTTTCAAGGACTGATCTCCTATCCGATTTTCGTCATCATCGTCGGCTACATCCTTCTTCATTTTTCCTAGTGGGACGACATTACGCCGGTCATGTGGAACCGCGTTCCAGGTCAGAGTTTCATGGATCCGTATGATGTTTCACAGTTCCGGGACTTCAATTTGTTCGCGCTGACGGTTTCGCTCTGCGGCCGGATCTTGAACCGGGCCAGCTGGTTCGGCAACGATGCGAACGGCGCCGCCAGAAATGCGCATGAACAGAAAATGTCCGGGGTCCTGGGTGCTTGGCGAAACGGTTTTTCCGGGCTGATGACTCTTCTTATCGCGATCATCGTAATCGTTTTCATGACCAGTCCGTGTTTTACGCAATCGAATAAGTTCAAAGTTACCAACACCGAGATCCGCAATGAGTTAAGCGAACGGGTTCTGCATGAAGTGGTTCAAGATCCGGCAAAAGAAGCGCGGATCATGCGGAAGATCGAGGCGATCCCCGCCTCGCTTCCGGCAGATCATTATACCCGCAAACTTTCCCAGCAGCGCAACCTGGATACTCCGTATCTGAATGTTGTCCGGCAGGAACTCGGCGACAGCCCGCAGGGACGGTTCGAGTTTCAGAAATTCCGTTCGGTCTACCAGCAGATGA
>JAZUCR010000091.1:0-8196 GCA_045639225.1 Victivallales bacterium | reverse complement strand
GGACGCTGCGGGGCTGCGGGAATATCGACTGGAAAAGCACGATCCTGTGGGGATGTTTCTCCGGGGTCATGTCCGCCGGGGGCAATCTGCTGCTGATCGAAGCGATGTCGCGGCAGAGCGCGGGATTATGTTCGCTGATCTACCGGCTGAATCTGGTGCCGACGGTGATCGGAGCGGGGCTGTTTCTGGGCGAGATCCCGAGCATGACGCAATACCTGGGAATCGTGCTGGCGCTGTTCGCGATCATCCTGTTCCAATGGGGCAACAGCGGCGGAAGTTCGGACAGTCAGAAATGGGCGCTGCAGGCGATCGTGATGGTGGGGATCGCCGCCTTCATGCGGGCGGGAATGAACTTGAGCTACAAATACGGGTTTCTGCATGGGGCCAATAAAGATGTGGTCCCGTTCATCAACAGTCTGTTCTGGATTTTCGGCGGTTTGCTGTATGCGCTGATCCGGGAACGGAAGATCGTGAAATCCGACCGGAAACTGGTCGGCTACGGAGTGATGTCCGGCTTACTGGTGGCGGGGATCGTATTTTTCATGGCGGCCTCGCTCTATTACGGCAAGGCCTCGGTGGTGGCGCCGCTGGCGCAGATGAGTTTCATCGGCACCTTTGTGCTGGGCGTGCTGTTCCTGAAAGAGAAATTTTCGAAAAAACACCTGGGCGCGCTGCTCTGCGGCATCGCCGCGGTGATCCTGCTTTCGTTGAAAATCTGACCTGGCGAGGCCCGAAATGAATGATGATCTGCTGGTATTGGGCGGACGGCTGCGCGAGATCCGAAAAAAGAAAGGACTGACGCTCCAGCAGTTGGCGGAACGGACCGGTCTGACTGCCGGACTGCTGTCGAAAATCGAAAATCTGCGGACCTCGCCTTCGCTGCCGGTGCTCAGCGATCTGGCCAAAGCACTGGGGACGGATATGGCCGATCTTTTCTTAAGTGCGGATCAGGGAAAAGGCAGTCGGAAATGGCGTCATTTTCCCGCCGGCAGTTTCCAGAAAATCGACCGGGAGGAAAACCGCGGTTTCACTTATAAACTGATCCTCGAATCCCGTCTTTCCGGCGACCGTCAGCAGATCATGCTGGTGGAAGTGGAACCGGGCGCCAGACGGGAAGCGGTATCCGGGGACGGCAATGAGATTCTTTATATGATCTCGGGACGTCTGAACTACCGGATCGGAAATGAGATCGTCCCGTTAGGACCCGGCGACGTGCTGTTTTTCGACAGTTCCGCACCGCACGTTCCGGAAAACCGTGGTTCGGAAAAAGCGGTTTTGCTTGCAGTATATCATCTGAACGAACCATTATTCTGACCCGAAGCAGAACCGTCTGCTCCGCCGTAACAAAAATACTGTTTTTCTTTCCTTTAATAATGCTAAAGATTTTCGCAGGCGTGTGCACATATTCGCTTTTTTCCGGATTTCTTTCAAAAAAAACAAAAAAAAATAATTTTTTTCTTGTTTTTTTGCATTAATGTGTTATAGTAAAGGGAATATGATGATATTGGTTTAATAAAAAAACAAATAAACCTTAAACTAAAAATAAAAACCGATATTGCCGAGATTCAGGAGACTCTGCAATATCTGCTGGAAAAAAGGAGAGAATTTTATGAAAAAACTGCAGCAGGGAAAAGGCCAGAGACCTGGCATCCGGCTGAATGCCAACGGGATCGAAACACGGAAAAATATTCTGCTTACGGCAGGAGAACTTTTTACCAAATACGGCTATGCGGGAACGTCCTTCCGGGATATCACCAAAGTATCCAATATCGGTCTGGGTTCGCTGGTCTATCATTTCGGGGTCAAGGAAAATCTGTTCCTGTCGACCGTATCGACTTTCTTCCCGACCCAGGAACGTTTCGAAGAGATCACAGCCTCCATGGAAACCTGCGATGCGCAGTCCGGCCGTGAAGAAGTGATCGATGCGATTTTCCAGACGGTATCCACCTATCTGAAAGAGATCCACTGCAACCGCCGTGCATCTTTCATGCCGAAATTCTATGCCCGGATGATGCTCGATGCCACGCCGGAAACGGACAGGCTGCTGAAAGACCGGATGGAGCCGGTCCGCAGAAAGATCCTGGCCTTTGCGCTGCGGGTCAGCCCGAAACTGAGCGAAGAACAGGCCAAGGCGTGGAGACGCTGCCTGGAATCCCAGATCAACTACACGATGTTCTCTGCGGACCAGGTTCTGGAAGAATTCAAACTGCGGAGCTTCAAGCCCGATGCGATCGACACGATCGCTCACAGCATCGCGGAAATTTCCTATCCGCTGCTCCAGCGCGGAATTTAAGACCGCGAAAATCACCCTCGGGGGTTGATTTTCCCGAAAGGCCGGGTATATTTCTGTTGAAAAACAGGAGTTGCCCGGCTTTATGCTGCTCAAAACCCGATACATAATACTGCGCAAGATCCCCTATCAGGAAAGCAGCCTGGTGGTCAGCGGGATCAGCCCCGATTTCGGACGGCTGGATTTCCTGCTGAAGGGAGCCAGGTCGTCCGGCGGGAAAAAATTCCCGTATGCGGGACTGTTCCGCGAACTCCAGGTGGAATTCCGGGAAAACCCTTCCGGCAGCGGTCTGCTTTACATGAAAAACCACGAGCCGCTCGCCAATTTCGATGCCATCGCATCCTATCCGGACAATTACCTGATGCTGTGCGACTGGGTGCAGTTCCTGCTGAAACATACCCGACCGATGCTGGAACTGCAAGACGCCTATACCGCCCTGGTGCTGGCGTTGTCCCGGTTGACCCGGCCAGGCGGGGGAGAGTTCCAGCTCGCCGCGGCGAAACTGGTCTTTCTGCAGGAATCCGGCTTTGTGCCCGATCCGCCTCCGAACGATCCGCAGCGGTCCGCGGCGCTGGAAAACATTCTCGCCTACGCCATGGATCCGGAACTCCCGGAACCCGTGTTTTCTCCGGAATACAGGACCCGGCTGGTCCGCTGGATCGGCGACCTGTGCAAATATGCCGATTCTTTTTGAGTCACAGCAGCAAGTAACAAGCAGCAAGTAACAAGACTGCTCGCTTTGCTCGCTGAAAGTAAAAACTTGATACTTCACAACTCATACTTTCGGCCCGTGCAACGGGCGGTCCCGGAGCGAGCAGTGCGAGCGTTCTTCAGAGTTCTTCTTCCCCGAAATCGAATTCCGGCTGGATCATCTGGCTGGGATCGGGATCGTCCTTCTGCGTCACGGGGAAATTGGACACCGTCACGCCGAGCAGGCGGACCGGGATCTTCTCCGCCTCGGTATGTTCGAGCAGCTCGCGCGCCACGGAAAAAATGACTTCAGGATCACGGGTGAAGTCTTTCAGCGAACGGCTCCTCGTGATCGTGCGGAAATCGAAGAATTTGACTTTCACGGTGACCGTCTTGCCGACACAGTCATACTTTTTCAGTTCGGCGGCGACCTCTTCGGACTGCTTGTGCAGGAACGGAACCAGCTCGGTCATGTCGGACGTATCATGTGAAAAAGTGGATTCCGTGCCCATGGATTTGGGCTCGTGTTCGGGGGTCACTTCCCGGTCATCGATGCCGCGGACCACATTGTAATAATATTCCCCCGTCTTGCCGAAAGTCTGGACCAGTTCCAGCTTGGACAACCGGAGCAGATCGGCGCCGGTGCGGATGCCGTGTTCCAGCAGATATTTTTCCGTCACCTTCCCGATACCATAGAATTTTCCGATCGGCAGAGTGCGGAGGATCTCCGGAGCCCGTTCCGGCGTGATCACGGTGAGACCGTCCGGCTTCTGATAATCCGAGGCTATTTTGGCGAGAAAAAGATTATATGAAACGCCCGCCGATGCGGTCAGTCCGGTTGTTTGAACGATCCGTCTTTTGATCTCCCTCGCGGTCCGCGTCGCATACGGGATGCCGCATTTGTTGAACGTCACATCCAGATACGCTTCATCGATCGAGACCGGCTCGACCAGGTCGGTGTAATCGAGGAAAATCTGCCGGATCCGGCGGGAAACCGCGACGTATTTTTCAAAGTTCGGACGCAGAAAGACGGCCTGCGGACACAGCCGGTAAGCGGCGGAGGAAGCCATGCCGGAATGGATGCCGAATTTGCGTGCTTCGTAGGAACAGGTGGCCACTACGCCGCGGGAATTCGGCTGTCCGCCCACGATGACCGGCTTGCCGCGCAGCGCGGGATCGTCCCGAATCTCCACCGAGGCGAAAAACGCATCCATATCGACATGTATGATCTTCCGCATGACACTGCCGCAGGTCAGCCCAGCACGCGGTCGTGCCGCCGGATATAATCATCTTCCCAGTCGAGGTTGAAATGGATCCACTCCGTGCCGTTGTGCAAAGCATCCAGCAGCGCCTGGAAATAGGAATCGAATTTGCTCTGCACGAACACGCGGCCCTCGCGGTGACTGTGCACCCAGTCGAGGAAAGCATGCACATCGGCCTCGCTCAAAGCCTTGGCCTGATACGCATCGAACAGCTGTTTGAACCGGATCATGTATTCGGTCCAGACCGTCAGGTCGGCGCGCAGCGGATCGGCCGGCGCTTTCGCAGCCAGTTTCGAGGCGAGTTCATGGATCTGCTGATAATCCGCCAGCTCGGTCCGACGCAGCAGCGAACGCGGATAAGGAATATGGCAGTGTCCGGTTTTCAGGATCAGTTTCTTGACCTCGCGGTAGAAGTTTTCCGCCTCGGCGGCATCGGCTCCGAACAGCACCCGGAACATGGTGTCGATTGCCTCGTTCTCAGCTTCTCCGCGGGCGGCGCGTCCCATCAGCACGTAGTTCATGCCGTAAACGCTCCAATGGCTCACGTGGAACTGCGTCAGGATGCCGTCCACGCCGTGCTCGGAATACCATTTCATTTCGTGGAACATCTCATGAAAATGGATCATCGGCAGCATCATGTAGAAATTGACGCCCATGTAATATTCGTAAATATTGACCTCGCCGCCGTGCTTGGCGGCGGTCCAGCGCAGGATATCCTCCGCATAATGCGGATTGATCACGCAGTCCGGATCATCGATCTCATGGTTGATGCAGCGCCAGTAGGTCGCCATGTGGACCGCCATTCCTTTTTCGAGGGTGAAGCCGGGGGACGGCGCACAGTAATTGATATAAGCGCAAAACGTGAGCAGCAGGTCGGGCCGCCGTTCGCGAAGTCTTGCGCCGATGTCGCGCAGCAGATCGTGATAGATCCGGTCGGCCTTGTAAACATGTTCGGAGAGACTGTAGAAATCGCCTTTTTTGGATTTGTCGTAGAATTTGGAGCATTCGGAACATTCGCACCAGCCGAAACCGTCATTGGGAATCAGCGAGACCGCCTTGAGCTCGGGATGCTGATCACAGTAAGCCAGAATATTTTTGGCGATTTCCGCGCGGAGTTCCGGATTGGTGGTGCAGAGCTGTTCGCTCAGCAGCAGTTCGCTTTTGCCGTCGGAAGACTGGATGCGTTTGCCGTTGATCTCGGCAAAAAATTCCGGATGGGTCTTGCCGTATTTCCGGCCGGGGATCCAGTAATTGAAATTGTGGTGTCCGCTTTCGATGACGATTCCGCGGATCTGCGCGAATTCCTTGAGCTCGGGGGACAGGTCATCGTAATATTTCATCCAGGTGAGCAGGTAATTGAGCTTGTTCTTGGCCATCCAGTCGAAGAGGTCGGCAGTTTCGGAATCGAACGGGAATTCCTGGATGAAGCCGCGGCGTTTCAGCAGCGGTTTGCGGGCGGGGACCGCAACACCCTCGGGCAAGGTGCGGATCCGGGCGGGATCGAAGCGGTCGCGGCCGGGTTCGAAAAAGCAATAGCCACCTGCCCTTTCGGCGAGATCGTAAACTCCGTAAAGCAGTTCCAGCGAATCCGGCGCGGCAATCACCGTGACCGCGTTTTTCCGTCTGATTTCGAAAGACGGCAGATTCAGTTCTATCGTCAGTTCCGCGTTCAATCCGTATTTCCGCAGTTCGTTTTCAGCCAGTTCCAGCGTCTTGTCCTTCATGATCGAAATCCTTTCCTTTGGTCGAATGAAGTAAGATAGCATGACAAAGGGAGTTTTTCAAGCGGAGACAATGAACGGGAGAGCGCAGGGGTGATATGGAAGCGTTTACAAAAACCGTTATAACCGAAAAACGCGGAAAGTCAAGAAAGAAAACCGAAAAAAAACCGGAATTTTTCTTTTCCGGGACTTGAAATATTGAAAAATGGGCTCATCTTACCGAGTTATAACGGGGGCGCAATCTTTTTTCCTCCGATCCTGAACAACAAAAAGGTTATTTGAGATGACTCGATTCAGCCTGGGGACACTGATCAAACAGTATCGGGGGATGATTTTCCTCTCGGCAGTGTCCTCGATCATGTTGTCCGTGCTGGCCCTGGCCATGCCGCTGGTTCTGAAAGTGGTGATCGACCGGGTGCTGCCCGCCAAAGACTGGGGACTGTTCTTCCTGCTGGCGGTGATTCTGATCGTGATTTATGTGCTCCGGTTCGGCGTGCGGATGGTGACCGGCTGGCTCGGCACTTATACCGTGACGCGGATCCTGCTGGATGTGCGTCAGCAGATCTTCAAGCATCTGCAGAGTCTTTCCCTGCGCTTCTATGAAGAATACCGGACGGGCAAACTGATCTCCAACGTGATCAGCGATGTGGCGCTGCTCTCGGGCTTGATCGGAATCGTGATTACGCAGGGTCAGCAGATCGTGACGATGGCGATCGTAACCTTCGCGCTGTTCTTCATCAGCTGGAAGCTGGCGCTGATCGCACTGATCGCACTGCCGATCCATTTTCTGAATTTCTTTCTGTTCAACCGGGTGATCCGGAGGAATTCGCGCCAGCTGCAGGAAAAGATGTCCGAGATCTCCGCGAACCTGGCGGAAACGATCAACGGGATCCGGGTGGTGAAATCCTTTGCGAAGGAACGGTCGGAATGCCGTCATTTCTTCAGCAGCATGCGTCCGACAGTCGATCTGGCGGTCAAGATCAATCAGCAGGGCAATGCGTGCGGCGGGATCTATGAATCACTGCTGATCCTGACCTATATTCTGGTGATCGGGACCTCGATCGTGCTGGTCGGCAATGATTTTTCAGTCGGCGATTTTGTGGCGTTTTATACGTATATCGGGGTGCAGGTAGGTCCGATCTCGGCGCTGGCTTCGCAAATGAATGCAGTCTCGCAGGGGCTGGCGGGCGTGCAGCGCATCATGAAGATCCTGAGCGTGATTCCGGAAATCAAGGATTCGGAAAATGCCCTGACCGCCGAACGGTTCCACGGCGAGATCGAATTCGACGATGTGGTGTTTCAGTATGCGGACGCGCCCGTGCTGCGGGATTTTTCGCTGAAGATCAACCCCGGCGAAAAAGTCGCGCTGGTGGGGCCCTCCGGCTGCGGCAAATCCACCATCGGCAACCTGCTGCTGCGCTTCTATGATGTGAACAGCGGAGAGATCCGCGTGGACGGGTCGGACATCCGCAAATTCACGCAGGAATCCTACCGGAACAACATCGGCGTGGTGCTGCAGGAACCGTTCCTGTTCAGCGGCACCATCCATGAAAATATCGCCTATGCCCGGCCGACCGCCGCCATGGAAGAGGTCCGCGAAGCCGCCAAGATGGCCAATGTGGAAGATTTCGTGGAAAAGATGCCGCAGAAATATGAAACCGTGATCGGCGAAAACGGCGCCAGTCTTTCCGGCGGACAGAAACAGCGTATCGCCATTGCCCGCGCCGTGCTGAAAAATCCCGCAATCCTGCTGCTGGACGAAGCGACCAGCGCACTCGATACCGTGTCCGAAAAACTCGTTCAGCAGGCCTTGGACACCCTGATGGAAGGACGCACCACTCTGATCATCGCCCATCGTCTTTCGACGATCAAAAATGCCGACAAGATCGTGGTGCTGAAAGACGGCAAGATCGACCAGCTGGGCACCCATGATGAACTCATGCAGCAGGACGGCACTTACAAGATGCTGTATGAAACGCAGCAGCAGGCGGCCGTTGACGGCACCGGCGGCGACAACATCTTCTACAAACAGCATCCGCGCGCACTCGAACTGGAACGCGCAGCCAAAAAGAAATGGCAGCACTGATTCAGCGCTGATCCAGCGCCTGCTTCAGCCTTTGGGCCGGGACACATTTCGGATCCCGGCGCAGGATTTCCGCGACCATATCCGCCGCTTCCCGCTCACGTCCGCTCATGGCGAGGCTGAGCGCCAGATTCGCCTGCAGGCCGAGAT
>JAZUCR010000090.1:0-3715 GCA_045639225.1 Victivallales bacterium | reverse complement strand
ACCGGCTGATTGCCGATCCAGAAGATTTCTGTTTCGATCCCCTCGTTTTTCAGCACGCCGGCGATCTCCGCCAGGGCGATGGAGGTATTGCCGTTTTTCCGGGGACTGCCGTTGATCAGAAGAACTTTCATTTTCCACCTCGATTTCATGTTTTTTTGCGATGCAAGGATCCATTGCGGGACGTTCCGATCGTGAATATAATCCTAGAGTGCACTCTAAGTCAAGGCAAACAAACGAAAAAAATTCCCTTTTTTCCGATTGGCCGCTTGAAAAACCGATACCTTGATGTAAAGTAATTACGATATATATACATCGTGTAAAGTAACCGAAGGGACTGAACAAATATGGCACAGCGGATCACCATGCAGCATATCGCCGATGCGGTCAACATGTCGCGTGCCTCGGTTTCCGCCGTGCTCGGCAACAAACCGCATTGTTTCGTTTCGAAAAAGAACCGGGATCATATTCTCCAGACCGCCGTCAGGATGGGCTACACGCCCAATCTGCTGGCCCGGGGGTTGCGCAACGGACGGACCAAGATGATCGGACTGCTTTGCACCTCTCTGCAAAGCGAGATCCATCAGCAGGAAACGGTCCTGCTGACCAATCTGCTGCTGGAACACGGTTACAGTTCGAATATTGTTTATTACAAAGGGGAGATGTCGAAACTGCGTACCGCCAGTTCCGAACTGATGGCCCGCAGCTGCGATGCGCTGGTGATCTCCCGGGCGCAGCACAGCACAGATAACGAAGAACACAAGATCGTGCATTCGTTCACCGACAAGGCGGTATTCCTTTACGCAGGAAATCCAGACAATCCTGCGGACAACGACATCGTCTATGATTTCCGTGCCGGATTCATCGAAGCGCTGGAGCATCTGAAAGAACTCGGACATCGGCAGATCAAAATGATCCTGATCCGGGTCAATCCGAATGACCCCGGCGTTATCGGTTTCCAGGAGGCCCTGCAGCATTTCGGGCTGGAGTCCGGCGATCCGTTCTGCCACGCGCAGGGAATCAATGATATCACGCCCGAATATATGAAACGTTTTTTGCAGGAAAATCCATTCTGCACGGCGGTGATCTGCCGGAACGATCTGACCGCCATGCGGGTCATCCAAAGCTGTACGAAACTGGGGATCCGCGTTCCTGAGGATTTTTCCGTGATCGGGTTCGACAACATTGTTTCAAGCGCATTTTCTTCCCCGGCTCTGACCACGATCCGCCAGCCCATTGAAACCGTTGCGGAAGAAACAGTCAAGCTGCTGCTGAACCTGCTTGATGGACAGTCGTATCCGGTCCGTCACAGTCTGCCGGCCAGACTGGTCATCAGGGAAAGCACGGCGGTAAAACCGGCCGGCCCGATCAATTGGCGGAATGTCAAAAGAAGAAAAACGGCGGTTTGACCAATTGAAATTAAAACAGATAAGGTTATGTTCAAGGAAAGAATCAAAATGATGAAAAAAATGTTGACCTGGCTCATTGTTTCAGCTGCATCGGCAATTATGGCGGGATCATTCACCGTCAAACCGGATGATGCGGTGATCGTAACAGCGCCAAAATCCGGAGGCGTTGCCCGTCTGGCTGCGAAAGAACTGCAGCATTACATTCAGCTGATGACCGGAAAAACCGTTCCGATCGTTTCCAAGCCGGTGTCGGGAAAATATGTCTTCCTTTTTGAAAAACCTGCAGGCGTCAAGCTGAAACCGGAAGAAGCGGTCTGGGAAACCACCGAAAAAATGACCCGTTTTTACGGTGATTCCTCTCCGGTCCCGCCCCGTTCCAAACCGGCGTATATCTTCCATTTGCGCCAGAAGACCGGGGATCTGACCTCGGTCTATGACTTCCTGGAACGGCAGCTCAAGTTCCGTTTCCTCGCTCCGGGCGAACTGGGAACGAGTTATGTTCCCTCCGAATATCTTACCCTCGAAACGGGGCGCAACAGCTGGGATCCCGGACGGCTGGTCAAGCGGGGGCTCCGCTCCGATGCCGTGAATGTCAAAAATGTGGAACGCAATCTTTCTCTGCCGGCCTTTTACCGGGAAATCGCGCCGACCGATGTTCCCAAACGGGATCTGGCCACCGCCCGCTGGCTGAAACAGCAGAGAATGGGGTCAAGCGTCAACTTCAATTACGGACATGCCTTCACCACTTGGTGGAAACGCTATGGCAAGACCCATCCCGAATACTTCGCCCTCCACAACGGCAAACGC
Source organism: Victivallales bacterium (assembly GCA_045639225.1). Lineage (GTDB taxonomy): Bacteria > Verrucomicrobiota > Lentisphaeria > Victivallales > UBA1829 > SIG94. The sequence continues at coordinate 1,502 of JAZUCR010000090.1, read as the reverse complement.
GCGCCGTGGGGTGATCCCTCGCTCATAAAGATGTGTCCTTCCTGCAACGGCTTGATCGACCAAATCGTCAGCAACTGGAAGAATGCCAAGGTTCGGTCCAAGATGATCAACGTCTGCGAAAACGATTGGGGAAAATACTGCGAATGTGACGAATGCCGCAAGCTGGATGCGCCGGTCCCTCCGGGCGGGAAATGGGACAGCAATCTGACCGACCGCTATCTCTGGATGGCGAACGAAGTCGTTAAGCGGGCGCGGCAGATCGACCCCAACGTGCTGGTTGGTTTCTACGCTTACAGCGTTTATCGCTTCCCGCCGCAGAAATTCCGGGTGGAACCGGGCATCGTGATCGGCTTCGTGCCAGGTATGCTGAACTGGCAGAAGACCGACGAGATGTATAAGGAATGGCGCAAATCGGGAGCTGCGGACATGTTCCAACGGCCCAACGATCTGCATATCAACACGGGGCTGCCGATGGGGATCGAAAAGATCCTGTTCGACCACTTCCAGATCGGTTACCGGAACGGGATCATCGGTACCGACTACGACATGCTTCACGGCTTCTGGGCGGCGACCGGGATCGCCGACTATATCCTCGCCCGGGCGCATATCTATCCGGAAAAAAGCTTCGAAGAGCATATGGATGAGTATTGTTCCGCCTACGGACCCGCCGCGCCCGAGGTCAAGCAATATTATGCTTACTGGCGCGAAGAACTCTTCGACAAACGGCTTTACCCCAACCGCAAGAAAATCAGTGAAAAAGGTCGTTACGGCAACTTCCGCCGCGGGCTGATGTGGGATTTGCCGAAGTATTACAACGAAAAAGATTTCGACCTTACCGATGCGATCCTTCAAAAAGGGTTGAAGAAAGATCTCAACAGCCGGGAAAGGGCGCTGCTGGAACAGCTCCTGCTGTCCAACCGGCACGCCAGGCTCACCTTCCGGGCCATGTCAGCCAAGGGCGATGCAAAACTAACCGCGGCCAAAGAACTCCATCGGTTCCGGCGCGATAATTGGGACAAAGTCAACATGAACTGGTACCGGCTTTTCCTGATCGAATCGGATTTCGGCGATGTGACGGGAGGCAGACTGGCCGCTGCGCTGGAATCGTTTTCCGAGGGCCGGGCGCTTCCCTTCAAATGGTCCTTCAAACCCGATCCCAACAACGAGGGAGATGATCTGAACTGGAAAAACACGCTCTTCACCACAGCGGAAAAAAAGTGGGCGAAGATCAATATCACCTCTGCTTGGGAAAACCCAAAAAATCACGCCGATCCGGCCATGCGCAAATTGATGGCGAAATACGACGGCATCGGCTGGTATGCTCTCCGTCTTACGATTCCCCAGAAATGGAAGGGAAAAGAGATTTTCCTGCATTTCGGGGCAGTGGATGAGTCTGCCTGGATCTACCTCAACGGGAAACTCTGCGGAGAAAGGCTCTACAAGAACAGCGACGACTGGAAAAAGCCGTTTTCGATCCGTATCGACCGGTATATCAACTGGAA
>JAZUCR010000089.1:0-8205 GCA_045639225.1 Victivallales bacterium | reverse complement strand
GCGTCTTCTTCAGGAAATCGAACGGCTCGCCTCCGCACAGGGATACCGCATCGTCACCAGTTTTACCCATGACAATATCGCCAATATGCGCGAAGATTATCAGGCGCTCCAGCGCTACGGCGTGAATTCGTTCATCTGCTGTGCGCACGATTATCCCCATTTGAAAGACGAAGTCGCGGAACTTTTCGACGGTGCGAAAAATATCGTGTTCATGGAAAAACCCTGCATTCCCGGCATGCCGTATGTCCGCACGAGCCGGCTCAAGGCCTTGACCGCCATGATCGCGGATGCTTACAAGCAGGGATGTCGGAAGATCGGGACCATGCACTGCCATCCGTTTGCTTTAACGGAGCGAACCTTGCACGAGGAATTCATTGAGTCGATGGATGCCAATGGTGTAGAACCGGATGAAAAGCTGATTTTTGAATATCCGAAAGATCCGGATGATCCGAAAATCCGGATCCAACAGGCAATTGATAAGATGATTTTACCAAACCGGCCTGATTTTCTTTTCATCGATGATGCCGTTTATTCGCTGGCACTCCGCACGCAGCTGGCCCATCACGGTTTTGACATCCGGATTCACGGCGGCAATGCCGATCCCCTGTTCGAATATATGGAAATCCCGTCTTTCGATCCATGTTATGAACAGATCGCCGCGAAACTGCTGGATCTGCTGTTCCATCCGGAAACCCGATCGGAAATCCCTGTCATTGAAGCTGTATATAAGAAATAAAACCAGAAAACAGAAAGGATTGAAAAATGAACCAAAAGACGATGTTCACAACCAGAATGTGTGCCGGGAAAGAAAAATTATTTACGCTAATCGAACTTCTGGTCGTTATAGCGATCATTGCGATACTCGCGGGGATGCTGCTGCCGGCATTGAATAATGCAAGAGAAAAGGCCAGATCTATTTCCTGCACAGGAAACCTGCGTCAGCTCTACAATTATTGGTTCATGTATGCCAATGACAACCAGGAATACGTGCTGCACTATTACCGGCAGGATTTTTCCGGCTGGGGACGAGCCTGGTTCGAATGGATTTTGATGGATCAATTCAAAAAAGCTAAGGAAGGTAATTTTTCAAAAATGATCAGCTGTCCTTCCGACAACAGCAACAATGGAGTCTGCAATAATACCGAGATTCAACCTGCCAGTTACGGGATGAATAAAGGATTTGGCTGGAATGATGGTGTTGCGACCAAATCGCCAATGCAGGCAGCGGGTGCGGCAAATTGTCAGTGGTATTCAAAAATCAGCCAGAGGAATCCCCACACTGACAGAACCATTGTTTTTTCCGACAACTGGAAATACAACATGATCGGACGCGGCTGGAAAAACAAAGCGGCCTGCGATCTAAATAAAACATCTTTATCATCCAGCACTTACGACATTGGCATTTATAAAGCCCATTCCGGCGGAATGAATGCTGTTTACATGAACGGGAGCGCGAAGGCATCAAATTCCCGCTGGCGGTGCAATTCCTGTTTTTATAATGACCTGTGGAACAAACCTGATGGCAGTGGTTTGTCCGAACGTTTTAAGGATTAATTTGGATCTCGACATAATAAACCGGAGATAAAAAATGATGAAAAAAACAGCTGTCGTTGCATTGATATGTTCTGCCGCACTGTGGGCATTGGCAAATAACCAGAATCTGATTGAAAAAGGAAAAACTGATCATGTCATTGTTGTTCCTGATCAGCCGGACGTTGGCAATCAGTTCGCGTTGAAAGAATTGCAGTCTTTCCTGAAAAAAGCGTCCGGAGCGGATTTCAAATCCGTTCCGTCTTCAAAAGCGCCGGGGTCAAAACGGATCTTTCTGGGGCTTTCCGATGCCGCGTTGAAAGTGCTCGGCAAAGATCCCCGGACGGACATGGGTGATCAGGATACCCGGATCAAAACCGTCGGCAATGATCTTTTCCTGTTCGGCAAAGGTTCCTGGGGGGACATGTTTGCAGTCTACGACTACCTGGAAAATGCGCTGGGGTATCGCTGGTATGATGCCCGCGGCGGAATGAAAATTCCGGACTGCCGGAATCTGAAATGGCATGATCTGGACAGAAAATTTCATTACAGCGTGAAATTCCGGGCCGGTACGGGCTACTGGATCTTCCACCGTCCGCAAGCTCATCTGGCTTTTCTGCGCAACCGTCAGAATTTTCAGTGGATACCCATGTATCTGAAGATGAAGGGAATTACTATTCCAAAGCAGGAAGAAACTGCGGTCTACGAGATTCATACTCTGCCATCCTATATTCCAGGAAATCATGGCGGCAGCTATCGGCCATATACTTGGCTGAAAAACAAAAATTACTGGAAAACCAATCCGGAATTTTTCGGTATGCGTGAAAACGGGAAACGCAGTGGGGACACCCATGTGTGTTTCAGCAATCCGGGCCTTCGAAAGGAATTGACCGCCAATATCCTGAAACACATGAAACGTTTGCCGGACAGACAGATTTTTTCAGTTTCTGCGCATGATTCACCGGATCGTTTCTGCTGCTGTCCAGATTGTATGGCACAGGAGAAGAAATATAAAACCCCAGGAGCGGCTTATTTCGATTACCTGATTGAATTAAGCCAGACCGTTTCGCAGAAATTTCCCCAAAACCGTATATCATTCCTCGTTTACAGAAAGGGGCAAACCCAAATTCCTCCATCCGGAATTGATAAACTGCCAGTTAATCTGCTGCCGGTCTTTGCTCCGATCGATGATGATTTCAGCAAATCATGGAATCATAAAAACAACGAAGATACTTTCGAACATCTGAAACGTTGGGGAGAAATTTCCTCGAACCTTGCAATTTGGTATTATCCCAATCCTTACTTTGGTGTTATCCCTCTTCCGCTTGGGAACATCCGGCGTCTGACAACCGACATCCGGGAAATGGTCAAAGCAGGAATGACACACTCTTATTTCGAACATAACATCGGAGTTCCGAATATGATCGGTTTTTCGGAACTTCAGACATTCCTGATCCTTCAGTTGTTCAAAGATTCTTCGCAGGATGCGAATGCACTCATCACGGAGTATATGGAATTCGAATATGGAAAAGCTGCTGCGCTGATGATGAAATATCTCGAAGAACTGGAAAAAGAATCGGCCGACATGTCGATGAATATGTCTTGGAATCCATCCATAAGCACATATTCGTATTTGACACCGGAAAATCTTATGCGCTGGCATGGATACTTCTCCGACATGGAAAAACTGCTGGTTGATTCGCCGGAACAGCTGTGGAATCTGAAACGGGTTAAAATCAATCTTGAGTATGCCATACTGCTCAAATACAACAAAATCATTAAGGCTTATCCGACATTCCAAATCAAACCCGAGGAACTGGCCGGGTCCATCCGGAACGTGTTTAATCAGACGATCAGAAAATATTACGATAAGGAATTTGATTTCCGTGCAAAAAACATTCTCGGCAGGTTGAATGCAAGCATCGACATGGCACTGATTCAGGCAGGCAAGGAAGGAAAGCCATTACCGAAAGAATTGTTCGGAAACATTCCGGTAGATTCTATTTTTCAGACAATTCCATCGACTAACGGCAGAAAACGCGAAAAAGATCCTGATGCAGCCTGGGGTGTTGCTGCAGTTCAGATGAAGGTTCCGGTTCCGGAACTGCCTTTCCCTGCCCAGTTCTACGATTACGCTGGTAAAAAATACTACCCGAATTTATCGCGCATCACGAAAAAAACGATCGGCCCCAGGGGAAAATACAAAATTTACCAGGTCGCTAAGATCTCTCTTACTCCGGATTGTGATATCCGTCTCGGGAAAGACAGCTGGTACCAAATCAGGGCCAGACTGGGTGAAGCTTATGAACAGGGTTCCCTCAATAAGGTCACGATTTATGCATCCCTGAAATTCGAAGGTCCCGCTTTCTATCCCGAAGACGCAGGCAAGACCGACCGTGTCCTGTGCGACTGGGTGATCGTAGTGAAACAGCCGTGAACCGGGATCACTCGCCCAAGCCATGTATTCGCGGCTGTCCGGAAGGCGAAATACGCTGAATTTTACGGAAAGAAGGATTTTTCATTTGATTTTTGTAAAAACGCATGTATATTATTGATTCAATTTGTGGACGTGCGCGGATCCCGCCGGGCGGGATCATCCTCCACCAAACCAACCGGAGGCGTGCATTACACTGTAACAGCAAGGGTGTCTTGCCGGATCACAACGAGGAGAAGATCCGGTGAAAAAAGCACCGTAAAAAAGAAAGGCGGCACCGAAAAATGGCGCTCACAGTCAAAGATCTGCTCGAGGCGGGATGTCATTTTGGACATCAGACGAAACGTTGGAACCCCAAAATGAAAGACTATGTCTACGGTTCCAAGAACGGTATCAGCATCATCGACATCACCAAAACGATCTACCAGGTTTCCGATGCCTGCAATTTTCTGCAGCGCACTGTGGTGAACGGCGGCAAAATCCTTTTTGTCGGCACCAAGCGCCAGGCGCAGCAGATCATTCGCGAAGCCGCTGAAAACACCGGCATGTATTACATGATGGAACGCTGGATGGGCGGCACGCTCACCAACAACGCCACCATCCGTAAATCGATCCGCAAAATGCAGGAAATCGATGCGACCGTCGGCGATGAAAACACCACGCTGAAGAAAAAAGAGATCGCGGTCCTCTCCCGCATGGGCGAAAAACTCCATCGCGACCTCGACGGCATTGCCGACATGAAGAAACTCCCCGATGTGGTCGTCATCATCGACGTCTGCCACGATGAAATCGCGGTGAAAGAAGCCCGCAAGCTCAATATTCCGATCGTTGCCATCGTCGATACCAACGGCGATCCCGAACCCATCGATTATCCGATCGCCGCCAATGACGATGCGGTCAAATCGATCAAAGTGATCATGGACACCTTCGTGGAAACGATCAAAGACGCGGCGGAAATCTGGGGACGCAAGGCCGCTGAAGAAAAGGCCAAAGCCGAAGCCGCAGCCGCGGAAAAAGCGAAATCCGAAGAAGGCAAGCCGCGGACCAGACGTCCGGCCGCAGCCGGAACCAGACGTCCCTCCCGCAAGCCGGCAGCTGCTGCCGACAGCGTGAAAGTCGATGAGGCCGATGTCAAGGCCAAACTCGAAGGCGAAGATGCCGCGAAGAAAAAAGCGGCGCCCCGCAAAACCGTGAAGAAGGCTGCCCCGAAAGCGGAAGACGAAGCCAAAGCCGAGCCCAAAGCGGAAGCTAAAGCCGAACCCAAAGCCAAGGCCGAACCCAAAGCCAAAGCCCCCAAGGCCAAAGCCGCCAAAGAAGACAAGAAAGCTGAATAAGGAGATTTCATAATGGCTACTATCACTGCTGCCATGGTCAAAGAGCTCCGCGATAAAACCGATGCGGGCATGATGGATTGCAAAAAAGCGCTGACCGAAACCAATGGAGATATGAACGCCGCAGTCGAATATCTGCGTAAATCCGGTATCACCAAAGCGGAAAAACGTTCCGACCGTCAGACCAAAGAAGGCCGCGTCTACGTTGCCGCCGACGGCAATAAAGCGGTCATAATCGAAGTCAATTCCGAGACCGATTTCGTTGCCAAGAACGAAAAATTCGGCGACTATGTGAAAGAAGCTGCCAAACGGATCCTGGCCGGAACCTCCGGCGACGGCGACATCACCGAAAAAGCGCAGGAAATCGAAGCGACGAACCTGAAGGAACTCAGCGGTGTGATCGGCGAAAACATGCAGCTCCGCCGCGCAGTCCGCGTCGAATCCGCTAACCAGCTCGGTTCTTACATCCACCTGGGCGGCAAGATCAGCGTCGTGGTCGAAATCGAAGGCGAGCTCCCCGCCGAAGTGACGCTGGAAAGCATCTGCATGCATGTGACGGCTTTCAATCCGCCGTATATCTGCCCCGCCACGATCCCCGCTGAAGCGATCGCCAAGGAAAAAGAAATCGCCATGGCTCTGCTCGACAACGATCCCGCGACGGCCAAGAAACCCGTCGAAATGAAAGAAAAGATCGTCATGGGCAAAATCAGCAAATGGTATAAAGATGTCTGCCTGATCGAACAGCCCTGGATCCTCGATGAAAAAACGACTCTGGGCAAGATCGCTCCGAAACTGACGGTCAAACGGTTCATCCGCTGGGAAGTCGGCAAATAAAACCGTCCGCTGTTTCGACAGCACGATCATACAAAACCCCGTTTCCGGATTCCGGGAACGGGGTTTTTTACTGGACAGAAAAAAGGTGCCGGAAGAATCTTTTCCGGCACCGCAGAAGCAGTTCAATAAACCTGGTCAAGCGACCATTTGGACGGGATCTCCGGTTCGCGGTCGATCCATTTTCCGTTGGTGAAATCGGGGAACGGGACCGGCATGCCGCCCATGGCGATCGACTGTTCGGAAAGACAGGTGATGCTCATCCAGGCAGCCACATCGTAAACATCGATCGGAGTCGGCACTTTCCGGCGGACTGCGTCCAGAAATGCGTTCATCGCCAAGGCATCCATGCCGCCGTGTTCACCGATGACATGGTTCCGGAATTCCTGCCAGATCGGATGGTCGTATTTTTCATAGAACGATTCCACCGTATTCCATTCATGGGTGGTATAGGGATTGCCGGCGATATCCAGTTTCTCATATTTCGGACTGATGCCGTCCACATAGATCCCTTTGGCATTTTCCAGCCAGATGCCTTTGGTCCCCTGGACCCGCTGGTCGCGGGAATAAGGACGCGGCAGGGAAACACCATGGGTGACCGTGATGTTTTCCCCGTTGGCACAATGGATCACGCTGGTTACGATATCGCCTTCATGGAACACCTTTTCAGACCGTTTGCCGGTGTGATCTTCCAGCGCCGTCACGAAGCCGCGGGCCTTGGTGGCATGCGAAGAAATCGTCATGAAACGGTTGCCGCGGTTGATCCGGAGGATCTTGGCGATCGGACCGATGCCGTGCGTCGGGTAAAGATCTCCGTTACGATGAAGATTGTGGATGGAGCGTTCGAACCGTCTTTCCACGGCCCAGGACATTTCGCTCAGGTCGTGTTCGTATCCGCATTCGCAATAGATCAGTTCGCCGAAGAGACCCTGCCGCACCATATTGAGGACCATCAGTTCCTTGCGGCCGTAGCAGCAGTTTTCCAGCATCATGCAGGAAACCCCGGTGGTCTCCGAAGCATGGACCAGCTGCCAGAGCTCTTCGATGGAAGAAGCGCCGCCGACCTCGATCCCGACATATTTGCCGCGTTTCATGCATTCGCAGGCGATCGTCAGATGGCTGTTCCAGGAAGTCGGCACGAACAGAGCTTCGACTTCCGGATCATCCAGCAGAGCCAGATAATGCGTATATGCTTTGGGACGGGCGGTATTATGCTGATCGAAAATGGATTCGATCCTGGCGATCCGCTCGGGTTTGGTGTCGCAGATCGCCGTGACCTGGATCCCCGGCATCTGAAAAATGGAAGCCAGCAGCGTTTCCGCACGTGCGCCCAGACCGATAATACCGACTTTTACAATTCTTTCTTCACTCATCATAAATCCCCGATCATTATTTCACTTTGGAATAGTCAACGGCATCCGAACGGAACGGATAGGCGGGCAGACCCTCGGCATTCTGCAGATTGCAGTCACCGCGATACCCCATATACGCATAACGCACAAATTTCGGTTCCTTGACCTGGTCCGAACTGACCACGACCGTCTTGCCGTCGATTTTGGCATCGGCCCAGACGAATTTGCCGTCGGCGCCGGCAACGGCAAAAGCGCCGGGCGCTTTTCCGTCGGACGTCTTGAGACCGTTGTCCGCATATTTGAACGAGACGCGGATCGCCTTGCCTTCGGGCACGGCGGATTCGAACAGCGGGCCGCGGCTGACGATCGGTTTGCCGTAAGCGATGCGTTCGGCTTCCAGCGCCAGCCGTTTGCCCACATCCTGTTTGTTGGCGGGATGGATGTTGGCGGCTTCCCCGATGTCGATGAGGCAGGCCAGTCCCACATTCGGGATCTGAAGCATCTGCCGCTGGATATCCCGGGTCAGCGGATAGCCGGACACCTGGTTCGGATCGGCGGTCTGCCAGTTTTTGGCACGGGCGGGTTCGAATCCTGCCAGCTGGACGATCAGGAACGGCATATCCGGCTGGTTCCAGCGGGCGCGCCAATCCGCGATCAGCGTCTTGTGCAGCGGATAGTAGTGGAGCTGTCCGTTGTTGGAACAGCCCTGATACCAGATCACGCCGCG
>JAZUCR010000088.1:0-2079 GCA_045639225.1 Victivallales bacterium | reverse complement strand
AGCGAAAGCCCCTGCGGGATTTTGACTTGTGAATATTGAAAAAGTTCCGGCAGGAAGTGAAATCACTTTCCGCCGAACATGATGAGCCCGAGATAACCAAGCAAGCCGACCACGATCAGCACGAGAAGCCCGAGGAAGATGAAAAGGATTTTCTGGCTCTTTTTGTTTTCACCCTTGTTCCGTTCGCCGTAGGGAGAAATCGAATCCAGTTTCTTGACGCTGGAAGACGAGGCGGGACTTACGGAAAGATTGATGCCGGTGATATTGCTGGTTTTTTCGCCGATATTGTCCCCCTCATCGCAGTCATAAAGCATTTCCACATCGCCCAGCTGAATGATATCGCTGTTCTTGAGCTCTTTTTCCACGATGGGTTCGTTGTTCACACGCGAACCGTTCGTACTGTTATTGTCCTTGAGAATGTAGGTATTGCCGCTCTTGACAAATGAACCGTGATAAGTACTGATCGTCGGATCGACGATGCAAATATCGCGTTCTTCAATACGTCCTACCGTGTAAACATCCTTGGTCAGCTCATAGGTTTTTCCTCTGTGCTGTGCGGACAAAATCGTAATTTTGGGAGAACCAGCCATTCCTACACTCCTTGCTTAACCTGTAATTGATCCCATTAGGAAGACAATATAATTCAGGTTTTGCAGGTAACAAGTTTTTTTTATTAAAAAAAGTAAAAAAAAAGCAAAATTTCACCCGAAAAGGCAAAAAAAACAGATATCGGAGCTGTTTTTCACGGTCCGGGGAGGAAAAACCGATCGGAAAATGCCGCGGGAAAAATTATTTCTGCTCCGACAGATCCTCATCTTCCGGATGACGGAGAAGTTCCCTGACGGTAACGTCGGGATGATGGTAATGCCGTCTGTCGGGAGACAGATCTTTGTACAGAATTGCCTGAGCAGGACACCATTGGAGACATGCCATACACTGCTCGCAATGATGATGCCAGACGGGACGCTCATTATCATCCATGGAGATATTCGAGGCAGGACAGACCTTGGAACAGGTTCCGCAGCCGGTACATTTATCTGTGGCGAGATGGAACGCCGAATCGGAACCTTCCAGAGTGGTTACGGCCCGTCTGGCCACGAACTTCAGGAAGGTATCGATGGGAAATACCCGGAGCGGCCGGGTCCTTTTTCTCTTTTTGACAGCGATCGCCGCCACCCGGAGAGCACGCTCGGCCTGGGCGAAAATCGCATCCATCCGTTTCCGATCCGGAGGCTCCGACAACGGAATGTAATTGGAGATCATCCGGATATGGAAACAGGAATTCAAATCAATATTTTTGCTTTGGAGCGTATCTTCCACGAGCGGCAAAGCCGCGCCGGGAAAACCGCCGGAGGAACACACTGCATAAATAAACCGGTCTCCCTGATTCTGGATGGGCTGAACCCGGGCCAGAAATCTGGAAAGAATATCCGGAATGCCGAAACAATAGACCGGGAAGAAAATACCCGTCAAATCGGCATCGAACACCACATCTTCCGACCGGTCGAGCGAAGCGATCGAAATCAGCTCCGCGCCGGGAAACGACTTGGCGAATTCCCGCGCCAGCCAGTAGGTGTTGCCCGTTCCGGAAAACCAGTAGATCTTATGCATGGCGATCCTCCTTTATGAGCTCCCCGGCAAGCAATCAATAGCGTTTCTGGGCGCTGTTGGCCAGGGTGCGCAGACGCAGAGCGTTCAACCGGATGAAACCGGTGGCATCCTGCTGATTGTAGACGTTGTCCTTTTCGAACGTGGACAGATTTTCGTCATACAGGCTGTAGGGCGAGCGGCGGCCGTTCACATGGCAGGCGCCCTTGAACAGCGTGACCCGGACTTCGCCGGTGACGAACTTCTGGCTTTCGGTGATCGCGGCCTGCAGCATTTCGCGTTCCGGCGCATACCAGAACCCATTGTAAACCAGCTTGGCATAAGTCGGAATGAAGGAGTCGCGCAGGAACATGACCTCGCGGTCCATCGTGATCGATTCCATAGCCCGGTGCGCGACATGGAGAATGGTTCCCCCGGGAGTTTCATAAACACCGCGGGACTTCATGCCGACGTAACGGTTTTCCACGATAT
>JAZUCR010000087.1:0-2961 GCA_045639225.1 Victivallales bacterium | reverse complement strand
TTTCTTCATTGAACCTCCATGTTTTTTTCTTGAGACTTGCGGCTTGTGGCTTGCGGCTTCAGAACGGCACTCCGTTCTTTTGGCTGAAAGTCCATGCTTCCTGCGTCAGCCGCTTCTTCAGCGCTTCGATGATCTTGTATTTCTCCTGGCCATTGAGCCGCGGCAGCGTGTCGGTGCCGGGGATCCGGTAACCGACCACCCGGCCGCAAATCCCGAGCAGATACTGCACGGTGCGCTCCGCTTCCGGAAGATAAGGCTTGATCGCATACCACAAGGCCCAGATTTTGGCTCCCGCCGGTGATTTGGCGCCGGTCTGCTGCGAACCCCGCTCCATGGACCGGAGCGCGGCCATGACCGCCTTGTCGCCCTCCGGCGTGAGATCACGGGAAGACGATACGCCGGCTTCCCGCTGCAGCAGCGCACGATAATCAGCATCGGACAGGCGCAGCTTGCCTTTGAGTGTATGGATCGCTTTGATGCTCATGATTCACCTGATTTGTCGGACTGGTCGGACTGGTCGGACCGGTCCGACTGGATTGCTACGAGTTGCTCTTCCAGTTTTCGGCGGCGTTTGATGGTGTTGATGTATGCGGATTCAAGTTTCACCCGCTTCCACCTGGCGGCGAATTCCGGATCATTCTCGCACATATCCAGGACGGCTTCAGCATGCCTCGCACGGTGGGCGGCAGCCATGAGACGCTTGCGGATCCCGGCGATTTCAAGGTTGACCTGTTTGGTGTATTCGTCGGGGAAGAGCCCGCGTTTGAGACGGAAATTTTTGATTTTATCCAAGACAGAAATGTATGCTTCCATCTTCGGTGAAAAATAGGGCTCCATCATTTTTCACCCCGCGTGATTTGGATATTTCCGATCGTGCCGCCGAACCGCCGCACGATTATCGAAGCATGTTCCCGCGCCTGACGGACCGCGCGTTCCTGGTCGATGTAGCTCGCCAGCGGCGAATAGTAGCCTGGCGCGTGAAGGGGACGGACCGCCTGCAGCCAGAAGTTCCACCCGCCGGATGCCAGCGGGATCAGATTCAGCGTGAAATTAATTCTTTTTCTCATGGTATTGCTCCTCATGTTTGTTGTGTCCGACCGGTCCGGCTTGTCCGACCAGACTTTCAAGTGTTATGATCAGGTCTTCCAGCTGGCAGACCCGGAACGGGATCATCTTGGCCATCAGCTCAGGCTTGACGACATCACCGATCAGCAGGACGGCCGGCTTGCCGTGCCCGACCGCCCAGCCGATTTCCAGGGCGGAGCTGACGCCGAGCGGATCAAGGCCGACCACCGCATCGGCCGCAGCCAGCGCGGACATATCCCGCCAGAAAGCATTGGATGCGTCCGTGGTGGTCAGCGCGGCAAGATATTCAGCCGGCGACCATTTTTCATAATTCGGATCAATATCCTCCCAGTGAAAACAGGAATTGCTTTCCCGGTAATCATAGACCCAGGCTCCCCGGTAGCGGAGAGCATTGACGACCACCTTGTGCCGGGGATTCTTCCAGCTGCTGGCGACATAAATTTTCATTTTTGTTATCTGCATGATATACCTCTAATCTTATGGTTTCGGAATCGACGGCGAAATACACGATGCCGAAGACCGGATGCCGCTGCATGATGAACGGCAGACCGGCATATTCGGTCAGCTCCCCGCGGATCCGCGCACAGCGGATACGGTGTCCGGACCAGAGCGCGGTCATGGCAAGGCTTCCGCCGCGGTGAGTCCGCGATTGTCGGACCTGTCGGACAGGTCGGACGGGTCGGACTGGTTCGCGCTGACCGTCACCCGGAAGACCGGCGCGGTCAGGTGCTGCAGCATGACCCGGCCATGGGCTTCGTAGGCTGCCCGGCGGGCGGCGGAGACGGCACTCTCCTGCGACAGATAGCACGCATCGCTTACCCGGATGGTGTGTCCATCCCGCCGCAGGAAAAACATGTATTTGCCTTTGCGCAAACTTTTCCGCACTTCCGCCTCGTAAATCATAATGCCGATCCCTCCTTGATGGTTATTCCTTTTCTTCCGGATCGTCGTAGTCGCCGGATTCGTATTGAGCCTGCAAAGCGGTCAGGAGCTCACCGTCGATCGGAACGCCTTCGCGCTCGCTGAACTCCTTTGCGGTCGAGATGCGTTTGTGAAGGCTGCGGATGTCCGGGAACTTCTGGGCCGCGGCAATCAGGTCATCGGTGACTTGTCCGGGCAGCAGACTGTTCAGCGTGGGGATGATCTCATACGCCCGCGAAATCCTGGAGGGTATGGCCAAATGATTGTCGCCGCGGTTGATGAACTGGCGGAGGAAGGAGGCGATCCGGCATTTGCGGAGCCGTTCCAGACTGTATTCGGTGAAGATGAAGACCACGCCGATCCTGCCGCCCGCGTCCTGCACGGAATCGTAATAATCGCGGATGGAGTCCAGATTGCGGACGCTACGCAGATTGCCGTCGGTCAGCAGGTGGTTGGCCTCGTCTATGACCAGCATGAATCCGGGATGGTCGATCATGTATTGCAGGATCTCGGATTCCCGCGCGGATGTGTCGCCGAAAATGGCCCGGCTGATCTGTTTCCGCAACCCGGTCTGGGTCACGCCGGTGAGGGCGCGCACGATCACGCCGTTGCCGCGGTTTTCAAGCCATTTTTTGGTTACAAAAGTCTTCCCGCGGCCCGTAGGGCCGAACATGTAGGAAAATTGTCCTTTCCGCGCGGTCCCGGTCAAAAACCGGATGATCTTGTTTGCGGTTGAAGTTTCGATGACTTCAGTAGGGGTTGACGATCTGGGTGACATGTTCCTTCTCCTTTTTGGTGTCTTCGGCACAGTAGATGCGCCGGGGTTTGGCTTCTTCTTCGCCGTTGATCGAGGCGAGGATGCGTTTTTTCAAATCGGTTGAAATTTTTGGTTTTTGTGTCGCGGGCGACACTCTTTTCTCCTGCCCGGCTCCCGCGCCGTCCGACCTGTCCGAC
>JAZUCR010000086.1:0-1572 GCA_045639225.1 Victivallales bacterium | reverse complement strand
GTCGTTCCTTTTCTGCCCGTTCTCCTGCCCGTCCGCGAGGGGAATTGTCCATCCCGCTGCGTCCGCCTTCCCAGGAATATCCGTTCCCGTGCGCGACCCAGCAGGTCGGCACATTCACCCATTCCGCCTGAAATCTTTCTTTCAGTCCCTCCAGCCAAAAATAATGTTTCTGCAAATGCTGTCCCCGCAGCAGCAGAGTCCGGAGATGTTCAAGATCGCCGGTGAACAGAGCATTCTCATATTCCGCCCAGGCGAACAGCGGCGGATTGTCCGCTATCTGTATCTGCAGACGCTTCTGCTGTCCGGGGATTCCGCCCGTCCATTTTGGCTCGTTCTCGGGGACCGTGACCAGCGGAAAACGATATCCCCCATACATGACATCGTAAAAATTTTGCAGACTTTCCACACCGGGGAAAACACCTGGAGCGTATTTGCAGAAAAGACTCATGAAACAGGTGTCCCAGATCCATATCTGAGTATGGCAGAATGCTTCGTCCATATACGGGCTCTGCGGCATACCCGGAATTTGCTTGATATGGTCGTGCGCACATTCCCAAGCTTTCCAGTATAGATCCGCCAATTCGGGATCGGCGTCATACACGGGAACCGGAACTTGTGCTTTCCAGTCACGGAGAGAATCACTGATCTTTATACCCGGCGGCATGTTGAAGATGCTCCAATTGTTTTCACCCGCTCGGATGCGGGACTTTGATTTTTATTTTCCGCTTTGCTCCTGTAATTTCAGAATCAGAGCCGCCGCTTCTTCGCGGACTTGATCCGGCATGGTCGGGTCATGGGCGAAATCGACGACTACACGTTTTGCAGCCGTCTTCAGGAAAGCCTGCGCTTCCGGCGAGTCCTTGCCGACTTCACGCAGCTTCTGAAGGTATTTCACATCGGTCATTCCCTGACGAACCGCCATATAACGGACCGACGGCTGGGCAATATCATCTTTCCCGGCATAGTAGATCAGCCCCCCTTCGGGGAGCCCTTTCCATGTGCAATTGACCAGGTTGTTGTAGGCTGAATACAGAGCGTTGCTTTGCAGTTGATGATATTCTCCGAACCACGCATTCCGTCGGAATTCCCTGGCCAGCGAGGCGCGGATGCTGGTGGAACAGGTATAATGGCCGAAGGTCACGCCGCGTTTTTTCTCTTTGGCGATAAAGGCAAGGTGTCCGGGCTGGGAAAAATAGCCGCCGGCCCAAAAAATCCAGTCATCAATGAACGGCGACATTTTTTCCAGGTTTTCCGGCGACATGATGTATGCCCCCAGCGTCAAGCTCAATTTTAACCCGGAATTCGCCTTGCGCGCTTCCCGAAGCGTTTCAAGGATTTCAGAAAGGATCTTGGGATGCGGCTCATCATAAATTTCCACGATGCATTTTTCCGGTTGGATATTGTGTTTTTTCATTAACTGCCTGGTTGTTCTGATCCATTCGCCCCAGCGGGAAGCATTCTTTTTTCCATACAGCTGGAGGAAGGTATCTTTACAGTTGAATCCGATGAAAAACCGGTCGAATCCCTTGCTTTTGACAAATTCGATCTGTTTTTCCGCCATCGGTGCTTCCG
>JAZUCR010000085.1:0-15923 GCA_045639225.1 Victivallales bacterium | reverse complement strand
GGCGTCCAGCATCGTAATATCTGTTTTTCCTGCCTGCTTCAGCTCGAGAATGAAACGGTCCAGCGAGCTCAGACAGAATTTCGTGGTGGCGTGCTGTCCCGTGCCGAAACTCATACCCGGATCGAGCGTGATCACCAGCTGTCCGGGTTTCGGCTGAAATTTTTCCCAGGAAGGCGTAAAGGCGAGCCGGTCGGATATCACCAGCGGTTTGAAATGCAGTTTCCAGACTTCCGCCCAGTCTTCCTTTTTCAGCGTATGGAAACTCAACTCGTCCAGCATGACGCCGAAGGATGCAAAATCGTCCTTCTGGTTTTGCAGATATCCGATCGCATCCCGGCAGGATGTTTCGTCCTGAAAATATAAAGTCAGGTGGATTTCCTTGGTTTCGGCATTTTTCCACGAACTGACTTCATAGCCGAGACCGGAAAGCAATTCCGCCGCCGCATCGGGAGATTCCGAGTTGTCGCGCATCGTGCAGCAATACAGCAAATCATTCATTCTGAAAAACCTTTCAAACTAAAATTTTATGGCATGAGAAACTAGGAATACTATATTAAATTGCTTTCCTCATTCCCAGTATTCCCAACCCCCGCCGCAGTGATGCGTTTTTTGAAAAACGGGGCTTTGCTTTTACCCAATCATTCCCAATACGGGACCACCGTTCCGCCGCCTTCCTTGAGCGCTTTGCGGTAGCAGCGGGTGATGACCGCCAGATCTTCGGCACCGAGCCCGACACTATTGAAATAGATGATCTCTTCATCGTTTTCGCGTCCGGGCTTGTTGCCGAGCAGGATCTCACCGAGTTCGGCATGCAGCTGTTCCTCTTTGAAGAGCCCGTCGCGGTACATCAGCGAGACCGTGCTGATCTGACGGTGTTTCACGCCTTCCCAATCGTCCACCACGACTTTGCTGCATTGCGGCAGACAGGCGTATTCGTATTCGAAATCAGCGAGGTTCAAACAAGTCTGTCCGGGATGGAGCCAATCGCCGAAAACCACCGGCACTGCCGAAATGGTCACGGTGATGACGATATCGCTTTCGAGCGAAGCCTGTTTCGGGTTATCGGTGGCGATGACTTCCATATTGAGTTTTCTGGACATTTCGTCCGCGTATTTGGCAGACTGTTCGGGCCGGATGTCATAGACATAGCATTTTTTCAGAGACGGCCGGACGATTTTCGCCGCTTCGAGCTGGAGCCGTGCCTGGAAACCGGCGCCCATGAGCAGGATCGTGGAAGCATTCTTTTTTGCGAGCTTGTCGATGGCCAGGGCACTGGCGGCACCGGTGCGGACGCCGGAAACCTGCGTGCAGTCCGCTACACACAGCGGGATCTTGGTGTCGGGATCGTTCAGGATCACCAGTCCGGTCGCCCGGGGCAAGCCCTGTTTGAAGTTCTGCGGATTGGAGCCCAGCCATTTGATGCCGGCCATATTGATGTTCCCGCCGATACAGCAGGGCATGGCATTGCAGCGGCCGTAACGGTTTTCATCTTCCACCGTGGTTCCCCAGCGGAGCACGACTTTGCTGGGACTGTTCACCTGATGCTGCACATGCAGAGTCAGCACTTCACGGACATCTTCGATCGCGGCGCGGATGTCATAGCCGCCCAGCGCACGCAGCTGAGCGTCATTCAGAAACATCAAATTCAATTTCATGGTTTTTCTCCCGTATTGGACCGTTGAACTTTATCCGGAAATATACTTAACGGTTCCGGTTTTGTCAAGTGCCGAAAGCCCGATGCCGGAGAAAAACGTTCAGAGTTCAAAGCCAGGCGCCTGCGGCTGCAAGTTCATGCCGGACTTCGGCTCCATCCAGTTCGGAAGGCTGCGTGTTCTTTTTCACGCATAGAGCGGCCGCCATGCCTGCCGCCTGACCGATCGAACAGACCGGCGGCATCACGCGCGCACTGCTGTGAAGTGCATGATCCAGCGAAATGGAGCGGCAGCCCATCAGCAGATTCCTGCTGTTGCGCGGGACCAGGGTTCCGTAGCGGATCTCATACCAGTCATTGAGCTCCATATGATGCATGACGGTGCCGGTCCCGGACGGATTGTGGATATCGATCGGATAATTGGCTTTGACCACGCCGTCCGGATATTTGGCCGCTTTTTTGAAATCTTCCGCGGTCTGATAGACCAGTCCGAGAATGCGGCGGCTTTCCCGCACGCCGACATGATGCGCGATGGAATGGATCCGAGCCTGTTCGAAACCGGGGACATAACGCCGGAGAAAATCCACGAACTGACGGACCTGGCGGCGGCCTTCGATCTCCGCCTCGGAAAGTTCCAGCCCGTTGACCGCGCTTTTCTTGATGATCCGCGTGGTGTTGAAATGAATCACATCCTCCTCCGGAGTCAGAAACCATAAGACGTTTTCACGCGGACAATCGATTTTCCCTTCGGCTTTGATCTTGTCATAAATGACATTGATCCCGGCCCGGTCGGGCATGCGGGAGCGGTCGACGCCGGCGAGCTTGAAACAGGTGGTCATCGGCTGGCAGAAACCGTCCTCATTGCCGAACTCGAACGGAGCGCCGGCCAGCACGGCCAGATCGCCGTCGCCGGTGGAATCGATGAAAATTTTAGCCTGCACGGCGCAATAGCCGGATTTGGAATGGAATACCGCGGCTGCGATGCGTCCGTCTTCCATGATCACATCGACGAGCGTGTGGTGATAGATGATCCGGGCGCCGGCTTCGAGCAGCAGATCTTCCATTGCCAGCATGGCTTCGTCTTTCGACACCATCCCGGCCGCGTAATTTTCATCGAAGGGGATTTTCCGGTTGACTTCCTCAGAACGGTAAAGCCGCATCTGGCGGCACCAGTCGACATAGACCGGACGGTCCAGAGCTCGATCGTTCACATGGCTGCGCATGAAGGGAGACACTTCACCGAAAACGGCCATACCGCCGAGGCAGCCGTAACGTTCGACCAGCAGTGTTTTGACCCCGCTCCGAGCTGCCATGACGCCGGCGCAGACACCGCCGGGACCGCCGCCGACCACCAGAACATCGGTTTCCGCGATCACGGGAATTTCCTGATCCACTTTGTACTTCATCGTCTTCATGTGTTTTCCCTCCAGTTAGACTGCGCCTTTGGAACCGCGCGTTTTTCGCTTTTTTCGATAAAATATCATTTTTTCTGATTTTTGCTATGGATTTTTTTGCCGAAACGGTGTATTTTTTTCAATATAGTCGGAAACCAGGAGCGGCAGATGAACAGTCGAATTTATTTCAAGCACGCGGCAGCGGCCTTTGAAGAACAGTTTCATTGCAGATTGTGTCTGCATGATTATACGGGCAGGCTGCCGCACGATCTGCTGCCGTCTTATCATTTGAACCCATTCTGCACGGCCCTGAAACGGCATCGGAAAAAAGTCGAACGGCAATGTGTTGCGTTTGACAGCGGAACGGTTCAGGAACGGTTGTCCGTGACACATACTTTTCTGTTGAAACGCTGTCCTTGCGGTTTGCTGGAGGGTGTGTTTCCGGTGTTGGCTAATGACCGGCTGGCGGGCTGTATTTTTGCCGGTCCGTTTCGTGCCGGACGGGGAAGAAAACCGGATCCTGTCACGCTGGAATCGGCCGTGATAAACCCGGAACGGGTCGAGTTCCCTGAAGACCTTCCCGTTCTGCCGCGGAATCTGAAGCGGTTTCAGGTATACGGGGAATTGCTGGCCGCATTTCTGCCGCTGTTGGCGGAGGAGAAGCAGTCTGTCCTGCCGCTGGGGGAACGCGAGCAGACCGAACGTTTTCTGGAACAGAATTTTCATCGGAATATCGGTTTGTCCGATGCCGCCGAAGTGTTGTCGCTGAGTCCGTCACGGGCATCCGACCGGATCCGGAAGATTTTCGGCAAGGGATTCTGCCGGCTGCTGCGGGAATACCGGCTGAACGCAGCGAAGAAACTGCTGGCGCGATCGTGTTTTCCCGTGGAGATGATTGCTGCCCGTTGCGGGTTCAGGGACGGAGCGTATTTTCATCGGATTTTCCGCCGGGAAACGGGATCGACCCCAGTCATGTATCGGGCTCAGCACCGAGCCGGGCGGGTATGAGAAGTCCAGAAGGCGTTTCCCTGCTCGAAAACCGTTTTTTTTCTTTTTCGGATTCAAAAAAAGAGATTTCCTGAAGAAAAGATAAAAAAACCTTATTTTCCGGCTTGAACTTCTCAAAGAATAGAGTATTATACCAAGCAAACAGATTAATTCTGCATGACCGTAATGAGGCCGTGCGGAAAAGACAGGCAGTTTTCGTATAAGAGGCAATTTAGTTTTATGATCAAGATCACAGCTGCGGTTGTCACCCTGGGGTGCCGCTTGAATCAGGCGGACAGCGCATTGTTGTCCGACCGTCTTATCAAAGCAGGATTCAGTATTGTGGAAGAGGACGGTGAAGACAGTCCGAATCTGATCGTCGTCAATTCTTGTACCGTGACCGCTACTGCGGCCCGGAAAACACGTCAGACGCTGGCCTCCCTGCGACGGAAACATCCGTATGCTTACATCGTGCTGACCGGCTGCGCTGCCGAAGGGGATCCCGAGGAAGCTGCCGATACTTCGGACTATGATATTCTGATGACGCATGCCGACAAGAGCAATCTCGAAACGCTGCTGGAACGCAAGTTCAATATTTCTCCCGAAAAAGGGATTTTCAATCAGCTTTCCGCCGATAAAAAGGTTTTTAAGGAAGGGTCTTATTCGATCTTTCCGTTCAAATCGCGGGCCAATCTGAAAATTCAGGAGGGCTGCGAAAATTTCTGTGCTTACTGCATTGTGCCGTATGTCCGCGGCCCCGAGCGGTCCCGCAGCAAAACGGAAACACTGGAAGATTTCAAACATCTGCTGGCGGACGGTTTCAAGGAGATCGTGCTGACCGGAGTCAATGTCTGCAATTACCGTGACGGAAAAACCGACCTGGTCGCGCTGATCGAAGAAATGCTGAAACAGCCTGGTGATTTCCGGATCCGGCTCAGTTCCACCGAACCCGGACCGATCATATCCAAGCTCGCGGAACTGATTGCAGAAAACAGCCGGCTGTGCAATTTCCTGCATCTGCCGCTGCAGGCAGGTTCGGACAAGATCCTCAAAAAAATGGCGCGGAAATACACTTGTGCGCAATATCGTGAAATGATCGAAAAGGCGCGGTCGCTGGTAAAAAATATTCATATCGGTTCCGACTGGATCATCGGCTTCCCCGGCGAGACGGAAAAAGATTTCGACCAGGCGTGTCAATTCATCGAAAGCATGAACTTTTCCAACCTTCATATTTTTCCGTATTCGCCGCGCAAAGGGACACCGGCGGCGGAAATGCCCGGCCGGGTTCCGGTGGAGCAGATGATGGAACGGCTCGAACGGGCCAAAACGATCAAGAATGCCACGATCATGAATTTTGCACGCGGTCTGATCGGCCATCAGGAATCCGTGCTGACGGAACGGCAGTGTTCGGAAGGCGTGTATGAAGGCCTTTCTTCCAATTTTGCGAGGATCCGTTTCCGGGCAAAAGAAAATGTCTGCGGTCAATTCTGCCAGGTTCAGGTCACTTCGGTTTCCGAAGACGGTGTGATCGGCGGCAAACTGGTGAATCCGTCCGACGAACCGGCCGAAGCCTGAATTCTCTGATTATTTTTCCTCAACCGGCGGGATGATGCATTCTTCCAGCGGGGCGTAATCATTGAGGAATTCGGCCAGCCGCATACGGCGGGCATGGATGCATTCCTGAAAACCGAATTCGCATTGTCCGTTGACTCCTACCGAACCGCAGGGCCCGTTGGACATGCCCTTGGGACAGTTTTCGGGACAGATGAAATGCATCTGAGGCAATCTGCATTCCGGACAGGACCGGCAGCCGACCAGCAGTTTTTTGGTCAGCCTTTTTTCCTGCGGGGGCAGGGTATCGGCATGAGCCAGCAGCTTGGAAGCCACCCTGTAACGGAAGATTTCCACATCGGATACCGGCGCAATTTCCGACTGGGTCCGGATCGGCTGTTCCGGCGGCTGCGCTGAGGTCAGCAGCTCCTCGAATTCATAGAAGCGATAGGGATACGGCGCCAGTTCCAGCCGCTCATAATAATCCCGATAGGCATTCAGCCAGTCTTCGAATGATTTGAATTCATTCATTGCCTCGGAAAGACGGGTGAAAAGAGTATTGACCACTTCGGGGCGGTCCACGCCGGCGATCTGAATGCCGCTGTAACCGAGCAGACGTGCACCGGCAGCATGGATCTGGAGTCTCCGCCATTGAGCCGCTTCGAACTGGGTGATGGAATGCGTCATTTCGCGCCGCAGCATGGCTTCCAGATCGGGAGAAATATGGATGCCGGGCTCTTTGCCGGAGCAGATCGATTCGGTCCGGTCTGGAGTCAGCAGCAGGAGTCTCGCCACGGACGGCAGCGGCATGGACCGTGAGGACAGGAACCAGCGCAGTTCCTGAAGTTTCCGCATGTCCCAGCCAAGCTGAGTGACGATGAAAGAGGCCCCCATGGAAATCTTTTTCATCAGTTTGAAATACTGCGGGAAGGAGGTTTCCGGCACGTAACAGAAGGGATTGACCGAGCATCCGGCATTCAGCGTGTCGCCGAAATGTTCCCGGATGCTCTGCAGGATATGCACACTTTCGGTGTAATGACGTTTCCGGGCGGCCGCGGGGGTATCGTTTGGAATGCTGCCGCCGGAAAGGACCAGCACGTTGCGGAATCCTTCCGCTGAGGCGTGACTGAGCAGTTTTTCAACCTCGGACAGGGGACGGGAACGGCCGCTGACGCAGAGCAGATGCCGGTCGCGGTCGATTTTGCAGAGAGAGGATGCAAAACTGACGGTATCGAGCATATTCTCCGGGGCACCGGAAAAATCGGTGAAAGTCAGCGCGGCGGGCAGATCGGTCTGGGATGAAACGGCATATTCCACTTCTGCAAACCTGGCCACCGCATCTTCCATCGGCACCTGTTCCGGCGGGGGCGTCACTTCCAGCAGAACCTGGAAAATACCATTGTTCATTTTGTCCCGGAACCGGTTGCCCCGCGGTCCGTCAAAATTCATTTCCAGCTGAATTCCCGTTGTGTGTTGTACCATGATCAAAACTCATATTTTATGTTGAACTAAAAAATTCCGGATGAAATGGATCAGTTCATCGGGCGCATCTTCCTGGATGTAGCGGCCGGCGCGGTCCAGCCGATGGACTTCGGCGCCGGGCAGATACCGCTGCCACCATTTGAGCTGACGGGGCGTATAAAGCCAGTCCCGCATGGCCCACAGGACCAATGCCGGGGTCGTGCGGAACATCCACAGTCCCGCTTCGATCTCCATGATCCGCTGGGCGGAATCGGATTCCGGCACGGACGGGAAATCTTCCACAAACCGGTAAAGCGGATAACGGGAATGGTGGCTCCGGTAAGGATAATCATAGGCTTTGGCGATATCATCGGAATGATGGCGGTTGCCCAGCAGAAGCAGATTCAGATCCACGACCAGCTTGGCACCGAGCCAGGGGATCCGGCAGATGCGCAGACGCAGCGGGATCGAGCCCGGCGTGAAGCTGAGCGTGTTGAAGAGGATCAGAGAACGGATATTGCGGGGATGACGCACGGCGTAACCCATTCCGACGGTGCCGCCCCAGCCATGCAGAACCAGTGTGAGGTTTTCGATTTCCAGCGCTTCCAGAAAAGTTTCCGTGATATTGATGTATCCGTTCAGGGTGAAATCAAAATTTCTTTCTGCCGAGGAAAGACCGAAGCCCGGCAGGTCGAAGGCGATCACCCTGTGGTCCGCGGACAATTCCCGGATCAGATTCCGGTAGGCGAACGACCACATCGGGCAGGCGTGAAACATCACAATGGGGTTCCCCTGTCCTTCATCCACATAATGGATCTTGATGGGGCCCCGTTCAAACCAGTTCCGCTTGAATGGAAATACTTTTGCGAGAAAATCCTCTGCCATTTACCTTTGTGCCTTTCGCAGTTTCTTCAATAAAATTAAAGCATACAGTAGCATGGATTGTCAATTTTGGCAAGCCGGATTTTTCAAAAATAACAAAAACTTTGCGGATTGTTTCCGATTATCCTCCGCGTGGTATGATGATCCGGCAAAAGACCGGTTTTTTATTGCATGAAACTTGCAAAAATGCGGTTTGCGGTTTATCTTATACGAATCATGTTTTTCAGGAGAAGTGAATGGATAAAGAACGCGAAACGATCGGTTCCCGAATGGGTTTTATCATGTTGGCCGCCGGATGTGCTATCGGTCTTGGCAACGTCTGGCGGTTTCCTTATATGGCCGGCAGGCATGGCGGCGGGCTTTTCGTGCTGTTCTATGTGATTTTTCTGATTCTGCTCGGTTTCCCGGTCATGGCGATGGAATTGGCCATCGGCCGCGCTTCCCGCCGGACACTCTACGGAGCTTTCCGCGATCTGCCGGACAAGCGGCCCAGCCGCTGGCGGTATCCTGCCGCAGTTTTCTTTTCCGGCAATCTTATTCTGATGATCATGTATACCACGGTGACCGGCTGGATGATCGCTTATTTCACCGATTTTCTCCGGGGAACCCTGATCGGACTGACGGAACGGGAACAGCTGGAAGGACAATTCTCCATTCTGCTGAACAGTCCGGGGAAAATGAGTTTTTATATGCTGTTTACCGTGCTGGTCGGATCTCTGGTATGCGCCAGCGGTCTTCGGAATGGAGTCGAACGGGTCACCAAGGTCCTGATGACCGGACTGTTCATTCTGCTTTTCTGCTTGAGCATCTACTCACTGGCGCTGCCGGGCGCACTGGAGGGAATGCGTTTTTACCTGCTCCCGACCTGGAACGGTACGAATTTTCACGGCATTATCAGCGGAGCCATGACCCAGGCGTTCTTCACTCTTTCACTCGGGGTCGGTGCCCAGACGGTATTCGGCAGTTATATCGGCAAAGACCATACCCTTGCCTCGGAATCCATCCTGATCATTGTCTGCGATACACTGGTCGCCATACTCGCCGGGATCCTGGTTTTTTCCGCCTGTTTCAGTTACGATATCAAAGTGGACGGCGGACCGGGTCTGGTTCTGATCTCCTTGACGGGAATTTTCAATCATCTTCCCGGCGGACGTATTCTCGGAGCACTCTTTTTCCTGTTTCTGAGCATAGCATCCCTGACTACGGTCATTGCGGTCTTCGAAAATATCATTGCCTTCATGATGGACGAATGGCATTTCAGCCGGGAAAAAGCTGCTGCGATCAATTTTCTGACGATCGGACTGCTTTCGTTTCCGTGTCTGCTGGGGTTCAACCTGTGGAAGAATGTGCATCCGCTGGGCGGCAAATCCTCGATCCTGGATTTCGAAGACTGGCTGGTAAGCGATCTGTGTCTGCCGCTGGGGTCTCTGGCGGTGGTGATTTTCTGCTGCTGGAACATCGGCTGGAAATGGAAGGATTTTCTGGCCGAAGCCAATACGGGAAAAGGCATTCGTTTTCCCGCCTGGATCAAATATTATCTTGTCATCGGATTGCCGCTGCTGATCTTCTATCTGTTCGCCATGGGCATCTGCAATCGTTTTTTTCTGTAAACGATCATTTCTCCGGAAAAACCGTCCGGAAGCAGCGGTTTTTTCGTCCGGCGGCTTGATTTTTCCGAAAACGGTGATATATATTTATATTACAAGTTTCTCTTTTCAAAACTGAATCTTACCGAAAGGGATGTGTAATGAAATCTGTTGCAAAAATGATGATCGGTGCCGTTCTGCTGAGTGCTGTTGGCGTGCTTGGTGCTCAGGAACCGCCGGCTTCTCTCAATGCGGCTGCTGACTGGACCAAGGATCCGAATGTGTCCGATGCCGACGGCGTTCTCAATGTCAAAAAGCAGACCCGGATTTTCAGTGCCAAATTCGATATCGATCCGAGCAAGAAATATACGTTGAAATTTTCCTGCCGCACGGTAAATGCCGAAAAGGATGGCGACAGATCTCTGATTTTTGCCGGCTTCGCAGTGTTCGATAAAAACGGACGCGAGATGAACAGCTACAATTGCTGCGTGGTTCCGGATACTATGACCGAGGTCGTGGAAGATGCCCCCAAAGGCGCCAAAGTCATCAAGCTCAAAGACTGTTCCAAATTCAAGAAGCCTTATGGAACTCTCGCTGCCGATGCGAAAGAAGATCTTTCCGATCTGCCGAATTATAATTTCCTCGGTTATATTTCCGACTTTGCCAGCAAAGACGGTGTTTGGGAAGTTTCCCTGCTGTATCCGCTGAACCGACCGGTCAAAGCCGGGACCGCGGTCCGTGAACATATGCGCGGCGGTTATCTGTATACCGCCGGTGTCAAATCGACCGGAAAAGACTGGCTCACCATGTCCGGGACGATCACCGGCATGAGCAAAGGTTCCTGGAACGGGAGAGTATGGCCTGCCGGCGCGGTGAAAGCTCGGGTCGTGATCCTGTCCAATTGGAACAATAAGAAACTGGAAACCCAGTTCAAGGATATTTCCTTGACAGTTAAATAAAGAAAGGATCAAAAATGAAAAAACAAATGTCAATTCTGGTTGGTGCAGTTCTGCTGACTGTTTTCGGCACGCTCGGTGCCCAGGAACTGCCGGCTTCACTCAATACGGCTGCCGATTGGAACAAAAACGCCAATATCTCCGATGTTGACGGGGTAATCAATGTGAAAAAAATGACCCCGCTTTCCAGCAAAAGATTCGATATCGATCCGGCGAAAAAATATACGCTGAAATTGTCCGCCAGAGCAGTAAATATGGAAGATGAAAAAGCCGGATCGCTGATTTATGCGGGATTCGCTGTATTCGACCAGAAAGGGCGCATGATCAGTGCCGTCAACAGTGCGGCTGTTGCCGGAACTTTGACTGAAGTCGTCGAAGATGCCGCCAAAGGTGCAACTGTGATCAAGATCAAAGACGGTTCCAAATTCGCCAAAAAATATGGTGTTATGGTTGCCGGTGCGAAAGCGGATCTTTCCGATCTGCCGAATTTCAATTTCATCGCAGGGGTGAAAGATATTGCCGCAAAGGATGGTGTCTGGGAAGTTACGCTGGAGAGACCTCTGGTGCGTGATCTTAAAGCTGGAACAGTGATTCGTGAACATATGCGCGGCGGTTATCTGTATACTGCCGGTATCAAATCGGCCGGAAAAGACTGGATCACCATGTCCGGATCCATCACCGGAATGAAAAAGGGTTCCTGGAACGGGAGAGTGTGGCCTGCCGGAGCGGTGAAAGCCCAGATCGTGATCCTGTCCAACTGGACAAATAAGAAACTTGAAACCCAGTTCAAGGATATTTCCTTGACAGTCGAATAACAGAAGGATAAAAAAATGAACAAAGGAATGTCAATTCTGATGGGCGCCGCGGCCTTGCTTGCGGCAGGTGTTCTCTCCGCTCAGGAAGTCAAAACGTTCAACAAAGCAGCCGATTGGAACAAGCATCCTGCTGTGACCGACGGCGAAGATTGCCTGAAGGTTTCGAAAAACGTCTTTTTGTGCAGTCCGAAATTCCAGATCGACCCGGACAAAACCTATACGCTCAAACTTTCGGTCCGCGCTCAGGATATTAAGGGAAAAGATTTTTCCTGGTGTCTGGCCGGATTCGAGGTTTTTGACAAAGACGGGAAAAGCATCAGCTGCGACACTGTGAATGCCGTCCCCGGAACTTTCACCACGGTCGCTGCGGATGCCGCCAAAGGAAGCAGCGTCCTGATGGTCAAAGACGCTTCCAAGTTCAGAAAGGGTTCTCCTTATATCATCGTTACCGGTGCGAAAGATGATTTTTCCGATTTGCCGAACCGCAACCTCCTTGCCCGCGGCATCGATAAAGTCGAGAAGAAAGACGATGCGTGGGAGGTTACTCTGAAAGGCAAGCTCGTGGCCGATGCCAAAGCCGGAGATGCCATCCGGGAACATTCCATGGGCGGTTTCCTTTACACTGCCGGCGGACGCAATGTGGTTGATAAATGGGTTACGATGCAGGGCAAAATCAAAGGTTCCAGCAAATTCGGCTGGGCCGGCAACAAATGGCCAGCCGGTGCTGTGTCCGCCCGCTTTATCATTCTGGTCAACTGGAACAATAAGAAACTGGAAACCCAGCTGAAAGATATTTCCATGACGATCGAATAAGCGCTTGCGCAAATATCTGTCATTCGGCCCGGACCGGTTGTCATCGGTCCGGGTTTTTTGTTGCTGAAGCGGCTGTTCAGATGATCCTGCCTGCCCGGGCAGTGACTTTTCGGGACAGCCCGTCGTAAGCGGCTTTGCCGTTGACATAAACCATGCGGATCCCTGAGGCAAGCTGATGCGGCGAACGGAAATCGGCCTGAGAATCCAGATCTTCTTCCTGAAAGATTACCAGATCGGCTTTTTTGCCCGGCCGGATCATGCCGCGGTCGGAGAGTTTGAAAATTCCGGCAGGAAGTGAAGTGATTTTCCGGATGATCTGTTCCATGGGTTCCCCGTCCTTGCGGAGCATGCGGATAAAGGTCGGGAAAGAACCGAAGCCGCGGGGGTGCGACAGTCCGAGGGAATCATCCGCCGGACGGGCCGTTTCATCGGTGCCGCAGCAGACCCATTCCTGCTTCAGAATGCGTTTCAGATTGTCCTCCGACATGCCGCCGAAAGCCCCCAGCGATCCGGGTGCATCTTCCCGCAGGATTTCCATGACCAGCTCAGGCGGTGTTTTGCCGGTTTTCCGGGCGGCCTCCGCCACCGTCAAGCCGATCAGACCGGCAGCTGACGATGCTCCGGAACGGCTCAGTATGACCCGGTTCCAGTCGCGACCCGAAGTTTTCAGCTGCTGCAGCGCCCGATCGTATGCAGCCGGATCGTTCCGCAAGACCTCGCGGATCGCCCGGTCGGTCATCTTGTCATACGGCTGATCGAGCACGATGCTCAGACTCGTCTGGGAAAAAGTATAGGGGTAACGGTCGGCATGAATGGAAACGCCGCGTTCCTGTGCGGACCGTATGATGGACAGAACTGAGTCCAGTTTATGCCAATTGCGGGGCAGGGCGGTCTTCAGGTGGCTGATCTGCAGCGGGACTCCGCTTCGTTCCGCCAGCGAAACAGCTTCCCGCACGGCTTCTTCCAAATTATCGCCTTCATTGCGCAGATGGGTGGCATAGACACCGCTGTGAGCGGCAACGATGCTCAGCAGGGTCAGCAGTTCGTTTCCATCGGCAAAACAGCCCGGCGTATAGAGCAATCCGGTGGACATTCCGCGGGCCCCCTGCGAGAGGGTTTCCTCCAGAAGCGCATTCATGGCGGTCTGTTGGGCAGCCGAGAGCTCCTGCTGCCGGTAGCCGGCAATATTGGCGCGCAGAGTATTGTGTCCGCAGAGAAAGACGGCGTTGACCGCCGGCTGCCGGGCGGCAAGCACCGCTGCATACGAGCGGAAATCCGTCCATTCCGGCCTGATGTCGTAGGTCGAATATAAAATGCGCAAATGTTCCCGCACTTCGTCGGTCAGAATGGGGAAGGCGGAGAGCCCGCAGTTGCCTGAAATTTCGGTTGTGATCCCCTGGGATATCTTGCCGAAAGCCTCGGGCGCCGCCAGCAGTGATGCATCGGAATGGGCATGGGGATCGATCCAGCCGGGCGAAACGGAAAGACCGGACAGTTTTTTTACTTCAGCTCCGGGAAAGACCGTTTTTCCGGCCGGTTCCACTTGGAGAATCCGGTCATCTTCGATCAGAATGTCGGCTGGAAAAGGCCTGCGTCCAAATCCGTCATAGAGCAGTCCTCCGGCCAGCAGGAGCTTGTTCATTTGAAGAACTTATCCGTGTTTTCACGGATTTCTTTGGAGGCATCGGCTTTGATTTCCTGTCCCATATTATTCAGATCCTGCTTGATTTCCCCGCCTTTCTCGGAAATGTTCTGCAGGGTTTGTTCCGTAGTTTCACGAATGGTCTGTTTGCCTTTTTCCATCAGTTCGTCCTTTTTGCCGGCTGCGTGAGCTTTGAGATCCCGTCCTTTCTGGGCGGCGCTATCCTTCACGGATGAACAGGCAAGATGGAAATATTCCGCAGATTTTTCCCAGGAAAAGGAAATTTTAAACCGGATACGGTCCACCAGACTGTCCATGCGGGAACCGGAATCCTGAAAATAATGCGATTCCTTCTCTTCGGAAGACGTTTGGTGCTGTTTTTGTTCGGCCTGGCTGTCAGTCTTCTTTTCTTCAGCTGCAAGCATCAAAAATCCCGTGTTCAGCAGAAAGATGAACAAAAGCGGGATGGTTTTGACGGGCATACGCTTTCTCCCTGCGGGATCAGGTCCAGCGCATCAGCATGGCGCCCCAGGTAAGACCGCCGCCGAATGCGGTGGTCAGAATGTAGTCGCCGGTTTTCAGCTTGCCTGCCCGGTTGAGCTCATCCAGACAGATGCCCACTGAGGCGGCGGATGTATTGCCGATATGTTCGATGTTGACATATACCCGTTCCAGCGGGAGATTCAGCCTCTGGGCGGCTGCGGAAATGATCCGTTTATTGGCCTGGTGAGGAATAACCCAGGCAATCTCTTCCGGCTTGACCCCGGAAACGTTCATGACATATTTGCAGGAATCGGCCATGCCGTTGACGGCGAGTTTGAAAACTTCCTTGCCGGCCATGTGGATGTAATGGAGCCGGTTGTCGACTGTGGCATGACTGGCCGGCATGGCGGATCCCCCGGCCGGCAGCTTGAGCAGATCCGTATAATTGCCGTTGGCTCCGATCTTGGAGGCAACGATGAAATCCGGAGAATGGTCGTCCGGATCGTTTCTCAGCACCACGGCACTGGAACCGTCTCCGAAAAGAATGCAGGTGGATCGGTCGGTCCAGTCCACGATAGACGAAAGTTTATCGGCGCCGAGCACGAGTGCATAACGGTATTTGCCCGATGATGCTTTGAGCAGGGAATAGGCCACTTCGAGAGAATAAATCAGGCCGGTGCAGGCTGCCACCAGATCGTAGCAGGCGGCATTGACCGCGCCGATCTTTCTCTGCAGGACACAGGCAGTGCTGGGAAATGTCGTATCGGGCGTCACGGTTGCCACCGAAATCAGATCCAGCTGGTCCGCGGTGATCCCCGCCATTTCGAGCGCACGCTTGGCAGCCTCGGCGGAAAGGTCGGAAGTAAAAACGCCTTCTCCGGCAATATGACGTTCCTGAATACCGGTCCGGCTGGTGATCCATTCATCCGTGGTATCCACCATCTTCTCAAGATCTTGATTCGTCAAAACACGTTCCGGAACGTAGGAACCTGTACCAATGATCCTGATCGACATATTCTAACTCCCATCTTCCTTGCTTCGGCTCGAAAATCAAGAATGCATGTGTGCCGCAAAAGCGGCTTTTTCCACCCCGCATTCAAAAATTCTGCTGCTGACGTTTTCCGGTGTTTTCTGTTCGACAAACTGATGCGCCACGCGAATGGCGTTCTTGATTGCTTTGGGCGTGGAAACACCATGTCCGATGATGCAGACTCCGTTCAGCCCCATCAGCGGCGCTCCGCCGTATTCCTCGAAATCTCCGTGTCTCTTCAGTTCCGCAAAAGCTTCTTTGGCCAGCAGGGCGCCGGCTTTGCGGAATGCGTTGCGGGTGAATGCTTCCTTCAGCCATTGAACCGTGGCTTTGGCCAGGCTTTCGCTGGATTTCAGCACGGTGTTGCCTACGAACCCGTCGCAGACCACAACATCGCATTCGCCGGTGAACGTGTCATGACCTTCCACATTGCCGACGAAATTGATCGGCATGCGGGAAAGAATTTTGAATGCTTCTTTGGTCAGCTCGTTGCCTTTGCAGTCTTCCCCGCCTACGGAAAGCAGACCGATCGTCGGATTTTTGCGTCCAAGGGCCACTTTGGCATAAATTTCGCCCATGATGGCGAACTGTGCCAGATTCATCGGACTGCAGTCGGGATTGGCTCCGGCATCGGCCAGAACCCAGTTGCCGTAACCGCCGGCACGCGGCATC
>JAZUCR010000084.1:0-7756 GCA_045639225.1 Victivallales bacterium | reverse complement strand
CGCGGCACTCCGTATTCTCTGTATTCTCTGTAATAAAAGTTCGCGGATTCCGGACAGACCATCTCCCCAGTTCCACTGACGCGATACACCCTCGCAGCATTTCTCGTTCTGATTGGGAAACCGCTTGAATATTCCGTTTTCCGGCATATATTACCGGGATGATGATCCAGCTGGAGAACTCTGAAAATGATATATGAAAAAGAACGTGAACAGGTCGCCTCCTTCATGCGGCGGCTTTACCGCCAGTTCCTCACCACGACCAGCGGCGGCAATATTTCCTGCCGTCTGCCGGACGGCAATGTCGCCATTACCGCTTCGCAGTCCGATAAAGCCAATCAGCAGGCTGAAACGGTCGGCGTGGTGACCCCGGACGGCAAATCCCTGACCCCCGAATTGAAACTCAGCATCGAAACGGGTCTGCATCTGGCGGTCTACCGCGTCCGGCCCGATGTCGGGGCGATCGTGCATGCGCATCCGGTCACCGCGACTTTCTTCACCGCGACGGATGAACCGATCGACATGCATCTGACCGCCGAAGCGTATGCCGTGGCGGGCGAAACGGTCCGGATCCCGTATGCTCTGATGGGTACGCCTGAGCTTGCGGCGCTGGTCGCGGAAAAAATGCGGGATTGCGACTGCGGGCTGATGGACAATCACGGGGTCATCACGGTCGGCAAAAACCTGCTTTCCGCGTTTGACAAAATGGAACTGCTGGAATGTGCGGCGAAACAGACCCTGATGGCCTGCTCGCTGAAGGCGCATTCTCTGACTCCCGCCCAGCTGCTCGAGCTGGATCATTTCGTCGGCCGGAAATAAACGGGACGAGCCCATCATTCTTTTTCACCAGTTTTTTCCCATGAACAAAAGACTTGACAAAAAGGAAAAACAGAGTATAGTTCATAACAGATTCAGGGAGACGGAAGAATGAAGAATCTAACCAGCAGCGTGTACAGTTTTGAGAAACTTCGCACCGAAGATTATCTCTATGTTGACAAGACGGAATTTATCTGGAATCTGATAAATCCTGCCGGGGAGTCGTATTTTCTCTCTCGTCCCCGGCGTTTCGGAAAATCCCTGACCATCTCCACGCTGAAAGCCGTGTTCGAAGGAAAAAAAGAACTGTTCAATGGACTGGCAATTCATGACAAGCCATACGACTGGAAACCTTATCCTGTGATCCATCTGGATTTGAATGGTTTTGATTTCGGCAGCATTGAGGCGCTAAGAAGCAGTTTATGCAGACTGATGCGGGAAACGGCAGCAATCCATCATTTGCAGTTGAAAGAATCCAAACCGGAGCAGATGTTCCGGGAAATCATAACAGAGCTTTCAAAGAAAAATGAGATTGTTATCCTGCTGGATGAATACGACAAACCGATTTTGAACAATATCGGCAAACCGGAATGCAAGCAGATATTAGCAGACCTGAAAGCGTTTTATTCTGTAATTAAAGCATTTGAAGGAAAACTTCGCTTTGCTCTCATTACCGGCGTGAGCAAATTCTGTCATGTGTCGCTGTTCTCTGATTTGAACAACCTGACCGACATCACGATGGATTACGACTATGCCGCGATGCTGGGATATACCCAGACGGAATTTGAAACTTTTTTTGCCGACCGGATCGAACTGGCATCCCAACATTTGAACATTCCGAAAGATCAGCTGCTTCCGAAAATCAAGCTCTGGTATGACGGCTATAAGTTCCATGAAGATGCTCAAAATGTTTACAATCCGGTTTCCCTGGCGGAATTTTTCCAGAAACGCTTTAAATTCGACAACTACTGGTTCTCCACCGGAACGCCGTCTTTTCTGATGGAACTGGTCAAGAAGACCCGGTTCGATTTCAGTGATGTGCTTTCAAAACCGGTATCCTCGATGGCGTTCAATGCCTTTGAAATTGACAAGATCGACCCGTTGACGTTGCTGCTGCAGACCGGTTATCTGACGATCAAATCCATGGTTCAAAAATACAATATGCCGTGGTACTGGCTGGATTTTCCGAATCGGGAAGTCAGTTTTTCCTTCAACACCAGTTTGATGAATGCCTATACCGGAAAGTCGGATAATTTTGTCACCAATTTCAATGAACAGCTGGCCGAATCAATGGAAACAGGCAATGTGAAACAGCTCCGCAAAACGATGGAAGTTTTCTTCGCCGGAATTCCGTATGATGTCCATCACAAAAACGAAAGCAATTTCCATAATATTTTCTTTGCCCTGTTCCGGCTGCTGGGATATTACATCAAAGCTGAGTCGCATACCAATGACGGCCGCATTGATGCCGTGACCGAGACGGATAAATACGTTTTCATCTTCGAGTTCAAACTGGACAAAGACGACTCCGCTCTTTCCCAGATCAAGGAAAAACAATATTACAAACAGTATGAACTGTCAAAGAAAAAAATCTTTCTGAACGGTGTAACTTTCGACACCCAGTCCGGGCAGATCGCCGACTGGCAGACCGAAGAAAGGTAAGCCGGCAACGGCGGATTTCATAAACACTGATACTCAAAGGGGAAGCTTTTTTTGGAATGAGGAAGAGTATCCCGCCTGAAAGTTTCCTTCGGCAGGCAGCCTTTACTTGCAGCCTGCGGATTTCAGATCCGGCACGGTCTGACCTGTCCGGATGAAGAATTCGGTGCGGCGGTTCTCAACATTTTCACCTCGTTCCGCAGCCTGAAACATCTCCCAGAACGTCTCCGCGATGTCCTTCGGATTGTTGGTGATTACGGTTGCTTCCGGGACCAGTTTTTCGTGGATGTCATCACAGCAGAACACCGCCAGATCCATCCCGATCCTGATCTTGCGCTTCCGGCAGAAGGAATACAGTTCACGGATCGCCCCGCCCGGCACGATCAGCGCCTCCGGTTTCGGGTCCGTTGCCAGCATCTTTTCCATGCCCGCTTCCAGATTTTTATAGTGGTCCGAGCAATGCAGCACCCAGGCGGGATCGACCCGGAGACCGTTTTCCGCCATGATCCGGTAGAAATCCATCAGGCGCAGCACCTGCACCGGGTAACGTGCTACATCGACCCCGCAGAAATGCAGATACCCGATCCGGCGGTAGCCCCGCTTGAAGAGATAATCCAGCTGGCGCACGGTCATATCGGACGCCCCACGCAGTTCCGTGGTCACCTGATCCTGATGCCGCGGCAGCAGTTCCAGACAGATCTTCATCCGTTTTTTCAGGCAGAGAGCGAAATCGGGGATCGACGCGCTCCCGACAAAGCACCTCGTGATCCCGCCCCTGACCAGTTCCCAGGTTAGTTCTTCCGGCAGGCGGTCCACGGCATTTTCCATGGTGATCTTCCAGCCGTCTGCCGCGGCGAGTTCGATCAGCCGACGGTAGAGCAACCCGAAAAATGATATGTTTTCGTCCGAACCCAGATCCTGCCAGTTCAGCAGACGGATCTCGCGCTGTTTTTCTTCGGGTTTGATCCGGTAGATTCCACGGTCCGGATCGATCCGGATCAAGCCGTCCTTCTGCAGGATTTCCAGCGCATGGGAAACGGTGATCTGACCGGTCCCGGTCCGTTCCATGATCGTGCGGATCCCGGGCAGCCGTCCGCCATACGGCAATTGCAGCAGGGCATCGAGCAGGTAACCGGTCACTTTCCGGACGTTCCGGCTGCGTATACCTTCTTTCGGATTCATGGCTGGGGCTCCTTTGCGTTTCCGGTAATATAGTCCGCTTTTCCTTTTCAAAAAACAAAAGCAGCGAACCCGTATTTCAAGCTCGATTTTATTCTTTGGTATCCAATAGTTTCCGTTCCCGTTCTATTTCAGTTTTCAGCTCTTCTTCGGAAGGAAGATAAAGTAAATATTTAGAAGCGAAAAGCTGTTGGCTTTCATTCAACACGGAATATTTAACAATTGCTTCATTTCGTTTGGAACACAGCACAATGCCGAGAGTCGGGTTGTCATCACTGTTTCGGTATTTTTCCTCGTACAAACGGATATAACCGTCCATCTGCCCTATGTCTTGATAGGTCAGTTCCCCTAGTTTCAGGTCTATCAATACATAACATTTCAGAATACAGTTGTAGAACACAAGGTCTATGTAGAAATCCTGTTCCTCAAAGCGGATACGTTTTTGGCGTGCGACGAAACAGAAACCTTTTCCCAGTTCCAGCAAAAAGGTTTGCAGATTATTGATCAAACCCTCTTCAATATCTTTTTCACGAAGGCCTGGATAATCTTTCAAGTTCAGAAATTCCAGTACATACGGATTGCGGATAAATAATTCCGGGGTCAACCTGGCTGCCGCCATATTTTTTTTCGCATCTTTTTTGGTTGACCGCTTGTCTGCAGACAGCAGCATGCGTTCATAATACAGCACGGAAATCTGCCTTTCGAGCTGGCGGCTCGACCAGTTTTCCGCAGCGGCTTCATTCATATACCAGGAGCGGGCATCTGGATTTTCAACCTTAAGCAGCAATCGGTAATGGGTCCAGCTTAATTGGTCACGCAGTGCGTGACCAATTGGAAATGCACGATAAAATGACCGCATATATTTTAAATTCGTGACGGTGAATCCTTTGCCGAACTCCGCCGTCAGACGTTCAGACAACTCTTCGAGAACCTTTTTGCCGTATTCGGCTCGCTGTTCGCCCCGCTGTTCATCTTCCACAATCAGACGGCCGATTTGCCAGTATGCCCGAATCATGGTCACATTGACTGCCTTATAGGCTTTTTGCCGGGCGTTTTCCAGAATTTTACGAATGGCGCCGTATAATGTTTCATTGCATTTTTTCGGTTTCATTGTCATTTTTCTTCCTCGGTTGCAATGCTTCCGGATAATCATTATGATATCTGGCTGTCGTGATTCTTTCATCAAACGCAGTAAAGTACCACGGATCTGCTTTTTTTCAAGTTGAAACGCGCATGTTGAAAATGTTTTTCCCGATTACTCGCGGACAAATACATTGGAACATCCAGCGCATGGGAAACGGTGATCTGACCGGTCCCGGTCCGTTTCATGATCGTGCGGATCCCGGGCAGCCGTCCGCCATACGGCAGCTGAAGCATGGCATCGAGCAGGTATCCGGTCACTTTCCGGACATTCCGGCTGCGTATTCCTTCTTTCGGATTCATGGCAGGGCTCCTTTGCGTTTCCAGTAATATAGTCCGCTTTGACCCGATTGCAAACCGTATTGATTACCGTATGGTTTTTTATTAAACGATTATATTGTAATTGTTTTTTCCCATTCGGATATTGTCAAAAAAGGCATCGGGATGTATAGTGAAATAAAACAACGGTTTTACGGATGATCCGGGAGATTTGCCGAAAATGAATTTTGAAAAATTATACCGCCAGCTCGACGCCCTTTATTCCGCCGCAGATTTCGAGGCGAATACACGGAAACTTTATGAACTGGAAAAACGGGTCTGCCACCGGGATTTTGCCAAATCGACCGCATGGCTGGCCGAGACGATGCGCCAGGCCGGATTCGAACAGGTCGAACGGATTTCCCACACGGCAGACGGTGAGACTTCCGCCTACGATGCGATCATGCCCGAAGCCTGGGATCTGGAAGGCCGCGCCATCCTGAGAGTGGTGTCGCCATGGCCGGAACTGGAACGGATCATCGCGGATACGGATGAAATCGCTTACGCCGCGGCAACGTGGTGCGGTTCCACGCCGGATGAAGGCTCGACCGGCGAACTGGTCCTGTTCGATCCGGAACATCCGGAAAAAGCCCGCGGGAAATGGGTCCTTTACGAAAAAGTGCCATCCGGCATCATCAACCAGCCGCTGGCGCGTGCCGGTGCGCTGGGGATCGTGGCGACCGATTTCGAACAGGGCTGGCGCGACCCGGATTCCGCCCGCTGGATGAACGGGCAGGGACAATGGGGCTGGTATTATGTCAAAGGCGACCTGCGTCTGCCGGTTTTCACGATCACCGCGCGCCGGGCGATGAAGCTGAAAAACGAACTGCTGAATGGACATCAGGTGGTGCTGCACGGCGTGCTCAAAGCCCGGATCGGCAAAGGGGAGATCTATACCGTGACCGGAGTGATCCCCGGCGAAAGCGAGGAGGAATACGCCATCTTCGCGCATCTGTATGAACCGTTTCTTTCCGACGATGCATCCGGAGTCGCTTCCGGGATCGAGATCGGACGGATGCTGAAGAATTCGGGACTGAAACTCAGGAAAAGTCTGCGCGTGGTTTTTTCCATGGAACATTACGGTTTTCTTGCCTGGCTGGCCATGGGAACCCATCACATCAAAGCGGCGATGAATATGGACATGCTGGCGACGACGATGTACCGCGATCTCGGCTTTCCGCTCCATTGGCGGATGAGCGCGGTATCTCTGCCCTTTTTCGGCGATCTGCTGATGCTGAAAATCCTGGAAGAATGCGAAAGCGGACTCCGGATCGACTGTTGTCCTGGAACTCTTTCCGACGATACCATGGCGGGCGAACCGATACTCGGGATCCCGACCAACTGGCTCTATGTGGAAAACGATCCGTCGCCGTTCCATCATTCCTCGAACGCCATTTTTGCCGAGGTGGACTGGGCGCTCGCTGAAAAAGTCAGCAAGCTGGTGACGGTCTTTGCAGCGTTTCTGCTCACGGCGGAACGTTCCGATTATGAATCCCTGCTGAAAGATTTCATCCGTCTGGCCCGGGCGCAGATTGCCCGTTATGCCGATGATACTCCGTATGAACGGAAGGTGCATTGCGATTTCGCCGCAGGTGAGTTGTTGTCGATCAACAGCTGGATGCCCGGTCTTATGAGCGGGGATGAAGCTGAAGGCGCAGTCGCTGATCTGCGTCTGCCGGACCCGGAACTGATCCCGCAGACCCCGAACGAGAAAACCGCTGCGCAGATGGTGGTTCAACGACTGCATGGCGGTACACCATGGAGTCTGGCGAAAATCCCTTATGAAAAGCGCAATTATTTCGGCGGCAGGATCAACAAACTTTACTACACGCTGCTGGACGGGAAGCATACCGTGCTGGAAGCTGTGCGCATGACTGATGCCGTGCTTCGTCGAACCACCTCGGAAGAAAAGATCGGCAATGTGATCAGGTTCCTCCGTTATCTCGCCGAATACGGGTATGTGAAAATCCTTCGCGACGGCCTGAAAAACTGACGGTCCGGAATCCGGCAGGGACATTCGATTTCACCGCTGCTGAGCTCGTAAACCGTATTGATTACCGTATTGATTTTAAAAACCGTTATGTTTTTTGAACATTTTTCCCGGTTTGAATCTTGTAGAAAGATTGCGAAATGATTATAATATTCGACAGAGGATAGGAAGAGAAAACGTCATTCGGAGCAAAACAACCGGAGGAATCTCGAATGAATACAGTTCAAATTACCTGGAACACTGAAAAAAAGACAGGTTCCGTAATCCGCAAACTCAACGGCGGCAATCTGGCCCCGAACATCCACGGGGAACGATCAGGAAGGAATATCCGTGAATCATTCCGGCAATTGAACTTGGCATACACCCGTCTGCATGACGCTCCGCTGGACAATCCCGGCTGCCGGTTGGTGGACATCAGCCACATTTTTCCATTGTTCCATCTGGATGAGAAAGACCCGCGCAACTATGATTTCAGTTATACAGACGATTATATCCGCAACTGTATAGAGGATGCCGGAACCCCGGTTTTCTACCGGCTCGGCGAATCCATCGACCATTCGGTCCGGAAATACAAGATCAATCCCCCGCCGGATATTCCGAAATGGATCAACATCTGCTCGAACATCATCAAGTCGGAGGCCAAGCGGTCTTAGGAAG
>JAZUCR010000083.1:0-2345 GCA_045639225.1 Victivallales bacterium | reverse complement strand
GGAACACCTCCTTGGCTCACAGAACGACATGGCTACGATCCGACTTGCCAGCAGAGTGCCGTCGCCCTGGACCAGCGTGAGATCGAAGTCTTTGCCTTTGCCCAGGAATTTCCCTTTCCGGACATCATAGAGATACGCTTCCTTGTCCAGATGCAGCGTTCCCTTGACGGTGTGTTTGGCCGCCTGCGCCGGAGTGGATTCTTCCCATCCGGCAAACTTGGGTTCGGGCAGCAGGGCGATATAGAGCGCCTTGCCGTCGGTGAAGAAACTGTGCATGACGCTGTGATCCGTTTCGAAACGGGCGGGGCCGGAGAGTTTCAGGAAGCCTCCGATCAGATCGCGGAATGCCTTTTCGCGCCGGGCGTTGTAGAGCGTTTCGAAGTTCAGATACAGCGTGTTGTCCGTCTGGCAGGCCAGCAGCGCCTTGCCGCGTTTGGTGACCGCTTCGCCGAGCGCTTTGCCGCGGACGCAGCGGATGCCCGTCACGGCATTGCGGATCGTGATCCCGTCGAGGTTATGGGAGCGGACCTGGCGCAGGACCTTGCGTCCGCCGGAGATGCCGAAAAGTTTGTCCAGCGGGGAATCCTTCCGCGGAATGCAGAATTCATCACAGGTGGCGGCTTCATAATCGGCGATCACCTTGCCGCCGTTTTCGGCAAATTTCTTTATGAGCGCGATGTCATTGTCGCTCAGGGCGCTGGCTTCAGGCAGGACCAGCACTTTGAACGGCTTCAGGACTTCCCAGCTCAGTTCTTCCTGCGCCACGAACCGGGCGGGGATCCCCAGGTCCTCCAGCACGCGGGCATAGGAGAAATATTTTTCCGCCAGATTGACTTTCACCGGCTTGAGGAAGTTGGCGATGATGGACCGCTGGGAGAGCAGGATGGCTGCTCCGTCCGTGATTTTCCGGGAGTGGTAAAGCAGATCGCCGGGGCCGCTGCGCAGTTCCCAGAGGATCTTGCTGTAGTAGGCGCGGACCTTCGAATGCCGCAGATCGGGGAGCAGGAAGACCGGACCATACCAGTTGTTGTTGTTCCGTTCGCCGACGAAGAGTCCTTCCCAGAACGTCTCGCGGATCGTTCCCTCCGGAGAATCGTATCCGTAATAGCTCATGACAAACCGTTTTTCGCGGTTGAAACTCACGGGGACCCGGCCGCGTCCGTAGACGCTGACGCAGTCGAAACGGCTCATGCTCCAGAAGTTCCAGTTGCCGCCGTAGGTGTGGGGCGTGTTGACGACGCCGGTGGGTCCGACCATGGCCTGCGGATACTTTTTCCGGAGTTCCCCGGAGAGATCCATCAGGGATCTGGCGAAGACGCTGTCCATGTAAAGCCGGTGGGCAACGTAGGCGGCGGGATTGGGCTGGACCAGCGTATCGTTGTAGGTCTGTGGCATGACCTCATCCCAGCTCTTATAACTGGTTTTCCAGCGCCGGTTGAGTTCTTCGAGCGTGAAACCCTGATCCTTCAGATACTGCCGGAAACCGGCCAGACAGTATTTGCAGAAACAGAAGTCGATCGGCTGCTGGAACACCGTGGTGCTCATCTCGTCGCCCAGCTGGAAAAGATACCGCGAATAGAACGGAGCGAACGTCGGTTCATTGACGTTCGGTTTGGCCTGGAATTCCGGATTGTTCCAGCAGGGGTCGCGGACGATGAATTCCTTTTTGCCGGTCTTGTACCATTTTGCCAGCAGCTTCTGGGCCATGGCATTGGGCATGTGGTATCTGCCCTGTCCGCCCGCGTGCCAGTTCATGCCGGTCTCCACGTCGGCGAACCGGAGCAGCAGCGGCGAGGCGTCGCCGAAACTGCCGCCGTACAGGAAATTGAACCCGAAGGCGCGGAGCTGCTTCAGACGTTCCGGATAGGAATATTCCGGGAACCGGTCCGCGCCGACCCAGATCAGGCAGGAATACTCTTTGCGGAGGTCGAAGACTTCGGGCAGATAAAAGGCTTTGCGCATTTCGCTGACGACCTTGCCGTCCGCTTTCAGCTGGGCGGTGACGATATGGCGGTTGACCGCGGCGGTCCGGGGATCCCACTGGAAACTCCGGCCTTTGCCGCGCCACAGGATCCGTCCCAGATTGTCGGCGATCTCCAGTTCCGGCTCGCCGGAACCGTCAACTTCGACCGTTCCGGAAACGGTTTCACCGGCCTTGTAGGAATTTTTCATCCTGATGGCGCTGATCCGTTCCGGACTCTTGTGGTTGAACGCGAGATATGCGAAATCTTTGCCCGGCAGCCGGACATGGAGATAATTGGTCCCGTCCTGCAGACCGGAAAGCGCGACCGTATTGGTGCCTTTTTTGAGTTCGGCGGAGAATTTTCCGGCGGAATGGGTGTAGC
>JAZUCR010000082.1:0-4023 GCA_045639225.1 Victivallales bacterium | reverse complement strand
AATTTTCGCGGACCACCACATAGTCGATGTCTTCCGGTTTTTTGTTCGCCAGCGGGGATTCCACGCCGGGGAACAGTTTCACCGGACGCAGGTTGATATACTGGTCGAGTTCGAAACGCAGTTT
Source organism: Victivallales bacterium (assembly GCA_045639225.1). GTDB lineage: Bacteria > Verrucomicrobiota > Lentisphaeria > Victivallales > UBA1829 > SIG94. The sequence continues at coordinate 3,899 of JAZUCR010000082.1, read as the reverse complement.
CAGCAGAATGCCTTTTTCGAGGATTCCCGGAGGCACGTCGGGACGGCCGATTGCGCCCAGATAGATCGCATCATATTTTTTCAGGATCTCAGACCCGTCCTCGGGCATGATGGATCCTTCGCGCAGATACCGCGTGCCGCCCCAGTCATAGGAGGTGAATTTGATCTTGAATCCGAATTTTTTCGATGCTGCGTTGATGACTTTCATCCCTTCGGCGATCACTTCCGGACCGGTACCGTCGCCCGGGATCACCGCGATTTTGTAATTGTTCGACATTTTGCTGTTCCTTTCCATAAGGGTTATCATTTTAAATTATGGTAATTTACATGATGAACCGTGCAAGTGCAAGCGGGAAATCAACTTTTTTCACTCCGGCCGGAAGATATTGACGAAAAAAACCGAAGTTTTTTTGCTTTTTCACTTGCCGTTGACGAAAAAAGAGGTAATTTACCTTATCCAGAGAAATACAATCAGGAGGTTTGATCCATGAAAATTCTGTTTTCCATTATTTCAGCTCTTTTTCTTATTTTTACCGTTCAGGCGCAGGTCGTGGTCCGCGGCGATGGAAAATTCGAAAATCCCACCCTGGTTTTTCAGGGGGTGCCCGGTGATTCCCTGCTGACCCGGTATGTGATGTCCGATCTGATCAACTGCGGCTGGTACAAAGTGCTCCGCGGCGGCAAAAGCGATTTCATCGTCAAAGGCCGGTATTACGGCAACACGCTCATCCTGGATGTTACCAACGGCGCCGGCTCTCCGCTTTACAGCGTCCGCGTCGTCGGCAGCGATCAGCGGAAACTTTCACAGGCAGCCGTCGATGCCATCCTGAAAAAGGAATTCGGCGTCGAAGGCATCTGCCGCACCAAAATCGTTTTTTCCGCTGAAACCAACCGCAACCAGCGCGAAATCTATGTCTGCGATTTCGACGGACAGAACATCCGGCGTCTGACCGCCAATGCGACGCTTTCGATCGAACCGTCCTGGCATCCGGACGGCAGAAGCATTGTCTACAACCAGTATCTGCTCTCCTCCACGCCGCTGGTCCAGTTCGATCTGACCCACAACCGGAGCCGGGCGCTGTCCAATCACCGCGGCATCAATTCCGGCCGGATTTCTCCGGACGGCAAGAAGCTGGCGCTGATCCTGACCGACCGCAACCAGCTCGACCTGTATGTCCGCGACCTCAACGGCGGCAATCTGCGCCGCCTCACCAACGACCGTGCCACCGAAGCCAGCCCGACCTGGTCGCCGGACAGCCAGTCCATCTGCTATGTGTCCGACAGTTCCGGCCGTCCGAAACTTTACATCATCCGGTTCACCGGAGGCGCTCCCCGGCGCGTCCAGGGCGTCCTCGGCAGCGAGGCGGTCTCGCCCGACTGGTCGCAGGATAACAAGATCGCTTATTCCGCCAAACTCGGCGGCTATGTCCTCAAAGTGGTTGATCTTTCGCAGACCATGGGATATCCTCCGCCGAAGAACCGCGACAATTCCATCATCGCCCCGTCCTCCGCTCCCGCGGTCGGCGGCGAAAGTCCCTCCTGGGCTCCCGACAACCGCCATGTGGTGGTTTCGAACCGCGGCGCCATCTACATCGTCGATACCCGGACCAATCAGAGCCGCCGTCTGATCGGCGGAAGATCCAAATGCTCCGGTGCCCGCTGGTCCAAGATTCTCTTCTGATTTCCGGCGATATCATGACTGCGCAGAACCAACTTTTCGACTGGCTCGCCGGACTCGAATTTTTCGGGATCAAGCTCGGATTGTCTCAAACCCGGATGCTCTTCGATGAACTCGGCGCACCCGACCGTCAGCTCAAATTCATCCATCTGGCCGGCAGCAACGGCAAAGGCTCCACCGGCGCCATGATCGAGGCCGGACTCCGCGGCGCCGGATTCACCACCGGTTTTTATTCCTCGCCCCATCTGGTCACCGTGAACGAACGGTTCCGCCTCAACGGCGAAGTCGCCGACGACGAGATCGTGCTCGCCGCGCTTGCCAAAGTCAAAGCTGCCGGCGAACGCATGCTTGCCAAAGGTCATAAGATCACCTACTTTGAGGCCACGACTGCCACGGCAGCGGTGATCTTCGCCGACCGCAAAGTCGATTTCGTCGTCTGGGAAACCGGGATGGGCGGACGGCTCGACGCCACCAATCTGGTCACGCCGCTCGTTTCGGTCATCACCTCCATTTCGCTCGAACACAAGGAATATCTTGGTGACACGCTGGAGAAGATCGCGTTCGAAAAAGCGGGGATCGTCAAGCCCGGCGTACCGGTGTTCTGCGGCTGCAATGTCCCGCCGGAAGCTGTTGCGGTCATCCGTGCCAAAGCGGAAGAATGCCGCTCCGCCTTCACGCAGGCCGTCATGCCGGAAGATGTGTCGATCCGTTTCGAGGACGACCAGCCGTTCCAGACTTTCTGCGGCGGCAGGCTGGCGCTGCGTCTGCCCGGACGTTTTCAGCGTGCCAATGCCGCTCTTTCGATGCTGGTCCTCGAAAATCTGGCAGGACGTTTCCATTTCGATCCGAACCGTTGCGTCCAGGCGTTGAAAGATGCCGTATGGCCGGCCCGTTTCCAAGTTTTTCCGTATGAAAATCTGCTGTTCGACGGCGCGCACAATCCCGAATGCGCGCAGGAACTGGCCGCCGCGCTCCGGGAGGTTTATCCCGGTGAAAAATTCGATTTCATCTACGGTTCCTTTGCCGATAAGGAAACCGATCTTTTCCTGAAACAGCTGATCCCGCTGGCGGCTTCGTTCCGCTTCGTCAAAGTCGAATCCGCCCGCAAAAGCCGCACGCCGGACGAGCTCTGCGCCCTGCTGAAGTCTCTGGCTCCGGATATTCCCTGTTCCGGAACGACTTTGGAAACCGCGCTGAGTCAGACCATGCCGCACCGTCAGGTGCTGTGCGGTTCGCTGCATCTCTGCGGAGAAGCTCTTGCCATCCGCGAGCAATCGAACTATCGTTCCAGCCGTTATTGACGGAACAAGCCTCCGTTCCCGCGGTCTATTGCCCATGGAGTCCGCATCGGATTCCGGAAAGGAGGCAGTCTTCGCCAAATGGAAAAGAAAACCGCTGAGGGTCCCGCCCCGGCCCGAACTGATCCGGGAACGCTATGCGAAATTTTTCCAGGAACAATCCCGCTTCCTGAAAAATTACAAAGAGCTGTATCTTGCCGCCATGAATAAACGGTTCGACAAAGCGGAAAACCATCCGCCGGTCAAATGAACCCAGAATCAGCCGTCCGGCGGCCGCCGCCGGACGCAAATCGGTGTTTTCCGCGAACTTCCTGAGAATACTGAGAATACTGGAAATACTGGAAATACTATGCCGCGCGCTCTGGCAAGATCAGGGGAAAGCGCTCTGCCTATCCGGTCGACTTGTTCTTCATCGCTTGTAGTGCGCGAAACTTAGTATTCTTAGTCTTCCCAGTATGTCCGCGAAAATCTCCGTCTTCCCAGTATGTCCGCGAAAATCTCCGCTCCTGCGGCTTTTTTTTCCGTTTCTTTCTTGAAAAATCCGGTTTTCACTGTATATTCTTCTGCTTTGAATCCAACAATATGAAAAGGCTGAAAAATATGTTCAAGAAATTGTTTCTCCCGGTCGGCATGCTGGTCATGCTGGCGCTCGCTCTGGTATGTCCCAATGCCGGATCCTGGATCAAACCGCTCCATCTGAACAACGTGTTCATCATCCTGATCTTCCTGGTCTGCGGCTGGCAGACCAATATGAAAGGGTTGAATTTCGACCGCAAATTCTTTTTCCTCTTCATCGCGGGCGCGGTGGCCAGTCTGGCGATCGCTCCCTGGATTGCCAAGTGGATCGGCAGTGTCATGGGGCTCACCGCCCTGACGGTTGCGGGACTGGTGGTGGTCTCGGCGATGCCGCCGACGCTGTCGAGC
>JAZUCR010000081.1:0-7667 GCA_045639225.1 Victivallales bacterium | reverse complement strand
AAACCAGGATTTTCATTCTGATTTTCTATCCAGGTGCAGCTCCTGTCTTGCGCGTCCTCCGTATTCTCCGTTCTCTCCGTATTCTCCGTTTCTGTTCGCGAACAGATCTTTTCGCCCACCCAACGCCAGTGACGTCATACGGAACTTCATAAAAAACTCTTTTTTTTGAAAAAAGTCATTTGACAAATCGAAGACCGATCTTATATTACCCCCTGTCAGACCTCTGAACCATTTAACCTTGGAGGTGCTTATGTCTGTAAATCCCGCAATCATTCTCCCGGTCCGCTGAGGGGCGATTTTTTTTCTCTCTCCTGCGGATACTTTTTCCATGTTTCCGGACAGCCTGCTGCTGTACCGGAGAATCCATTCTGTTCAGGAGAAATCATTTGAATATCTCTGACTGTGCCCGGATCTACTGTTCCTCGAAAACATGGCTTGAAGGCGAAGCCGTGGAACAGTTCAAACGGGTGATGACTTTCGAGGGCGTCATCAGGGGCGCGGCGTATCCGGATCTGCATCCGGGCCGCGGCATCCCGGTAGGCGCGGCATTTTTAATTGAAAACCTGATTTATCCGTTCCTGATCGGCAGTGATATCGGCTGCGGCATGTCCCTTTTTGCCGGCGATCTGCCGCTGCGGAAATGGAAAGCCGACCGCGTGATCCGTTCGCTGGGCGACGATCCGGAATCTCTGATCCGCAAGCTGGCCTGCGATGTGCCGGAAATGAATACCGATTCCGTTCAGGATCCTGCGCATTTGCTCGGAACACTCGGCCACGGCAATCATTTCGCCGAGTTTCTGACCCTGGAGCACGTGGAAGATGAAGCCGCTTTCAGTCTGCTGGATCCGGATGATTCCCGGTTGTTTCTGCTGGTGCATTCCGGTTCGCGGCATTACGGAGACCGGGTCTGGACCGCCTTCGCCGCTGAGCATGCCGATTCCGGTGTTCCCGCGGATTCCGATGCAGGAAAACAATATCTGGCGGAACACGATCGTCTGGTCCGCTGGGCTCATTTCAACCGTCAGCTGGTTGCCGGTGCCTTCGCCCGGCTGCTTTCCTGCCGGTTCCGCGAGCTCGTCAACACGGCCCATAACTGCATTGCTCCGGCAGGGAACAACTGCTGGCTGCACCGTAAAGGCGCTTCCGAGGCGGAATCCGGCCGTCCGCTGGTGATCGCCGGCACGCGCGGCAGCTGTTCTTATCTGGTCCTGCCGGCAGGAAATCCGGATGATTACCTGCATTCGCTGGCGCACGGTTCCGGCCGCAAATGGACCCGTCTCAGCACGCGTTCCCGCATGAGGGACAAATATGATGTCCGGTCCCTGCTGAAAACCAGGATCGGTTCCAAAGTGGTCTGTCCGGATAAAAACCTGCTTTACGAGGAAGCGCCGGACGCTTACAAGAATGTGGAACACGTGATCGGCGATCTGCAGTCCGCCGGGCTGATCCGGGTCATCGCGCGGCTTAAACCGCTGCTGAACTGCAAACCATGAGGAGACCTGTATCATGATGCATACTTTTATTCAGCTCAGTTCAGGGCAGGGGCCGCTGGAATGCCGCAAGTTCATTCCGCTGCTGGCTGCTCTGATCCGGCAGGATGCGCAATCCGCGGGTCTGCCGCTGATCGACCTCGGCTTTTATCCGGAGAACACCCCGTATCCCGCCTCGTTCTGTTTCGCCGTGCCCGAGACGGTCCCGCCGGATTTCCGGTCGCGCTGGGAAGGCACGGTGCAATGGATCTGGCGGAGTACGATCCGGCCTCATCATCCGCGGAAAAACTGGTTTGTGAAAGTCTCATTCCTCTCCGGTGCGGATCGGACGATGCCGATCATTCGGACTGCCGATCTGCGCTGGGAGACCTTCCGCGCCTCCGGGGCAGGCGGTCAGCATGTCAACCGGACCGATTCCGCCGTGCGGGTGGTCCATCTGCCGTCGGGACTGGTCTGCACCGCCTCGGAAGAACGTTCCCAGCTCCGCAACCGCGAGCTCGCTCTTCTCCGCCTGCAGGCTCGTCTTCAGGAACGGATCTCCCGTTCGCAGTCGGCCGAGACTGCCGCTTTGCGCATGGAGCATTACCGGCTCGAACGAGGCGGCGCCGTCCGGGTGTTCGAAGGACTGCCGCCGAAAGAAAAACGCCGCTGAATGCCCGCGGGATCCCGCTGCGGTCCGGCCGCGGCGGTGATCCCGTCCGCGTTCCGTGTGAATATCGATCGATCTTTCCCCGCTTTCGGTCATTCCTGATCGGCAGACCTTGAAAAAAAGCTGAAAAATCTTGGTTTCATGCTTGAAAAAAAACAGTTTTGTGGTAGGTTGATTTTTACTGATCCGGAGTTGAAAAACGATGAGTAAAGATGATAAATATACCGCGCCCGTGGTGATCGGTGACCTGCTGAGTCCCGACCGCATTCTGATCCGCAAGGGCAGACAGACCAAGAAAGAGGTGCTTTCCGCTCTGGTGGACGTGATCGCCGCCGAAGGGGAATACGGGGACCGCGATGAACTCGAATGGGGTATTTTTCATCGGGAAAGCCTCATGAGCACCGGGATCGGCAACGGCATTGCCATTCCGCATGTCCTGCTCCCGGGCATCGAAAACAACTGCATGGCTCTGGCTTTGTGTCCGGACGGGATCGCGGATTATGAATCCCGCGATCAGATCCCGGTCCGGCTGGTGTTCATGCTCGCGGCCGGCAAGAGTCAGAAAGTCATGCACCTGAAAGTCCTGTCAGCTGTCGGATCGCTGTTTTACGACGGTCGTCTGAAAGCCGCTTTCCTGGCGGCGAATGATTCCAAAGCCTGTCTGGAAATCCTCGCCCGGGCGGAAAAATAAATCCACGTTTCGGTTTTTTCCGGATTTCGTTCAATATGACAACATTCCTTAAAAAAAAGAGATCATCATGAGTGAGCAAATGGTTATTGCCCAAGGCAGCACTTTTTCCGAATTGGCAAAAAGTTCCTGGAATGCGCTGAAAGGGAAATGGGGCATCACCATCGGTTCTCTTTTTATTGCAGTCTGCATCCAGGCTGCCGCCCAGTATATTCCTGTGCTCGGTCTGTTTTCCGGCTGGCTGCTGTTCCCCCTGACGGCAGGCTGCATGCTCTTCATGCTCCGCGTCATCCGGGATGAACAGCCTCTCGAGGTCGGGATTATCTTCGATCCGTTCAATCAGTACTGGCGCTATGTCTGGGCCAATCTCCGGATGGCCATTTTCATTTTCCTGTGGCTGCTCCTGCTGATCGTTCCCGGCATTATCGCCAGCATCCGCTATTCCATGACCGTTTATATCATGCTGGACAATCCGCAATGTTCGGCAAAGGAAGCCATGACGGAAAGTTCCGCCGTCATGTACGGTCACAAATGGCAGTTCTTCGGGTATTCCCTGCTGTTCTCCCTGATTTTCTTCTTCGGAACTCTCTGTACCCTCGGTATCGGTCTGTTCTGGCTGATTCCCTGGTCGGCATCCTTTATGGCTTCGTTTTATGATTCCGTCCGCCGTCCGGCAACCGTCATTTCGGATGACCCGGAGCAGATCCCGCCGGCGGATGCCGAAGGCGCTGCACCCGCTGACGGTGCCGATGCTCAGTAAGCCGTGACCCGGCTCACGCTTTTCCGGATTTCTTGGCAATTTTCCCTTTCCGCATTGGCATCTCGCTGATACCCGTGCTATATTGTTCTATTGATTTTCTGCAGGAATAAAAACGGAGAATGAGATGAAGATACCGGAACTTGCCGCACTGTTATGCTATTTCGTATTGGTTCTCTACATCGGGATCTACTTTTTCCTGAAGGACCGGAGATCCGGCGGCAGTGAAAAAGATTATTTCCTGGGCGGACGCCGGATGAACGGCTGGGTCACCGCGCTTTCCGCCGGCGCGTCCGATATGAGTGCCTGGGTCCTGATGGGGCTGCCCGGTTCCATTTATCTTTACGGCATGGGACAGGTCTGGATCGCGGTCGGTCTGCTGATCGGAACGGTCACCGCGTGGCTGACTGTGGCGCCCGTGCTTCGCCGGTATTCGATCGCCGCCGGGGACGCCATTACCATTCCGCAGTTCCTGACCCGGCGGTTCTGCACCGACCGCAAAGGCATTCTGGTGATCTCCGCCATCGTTTTCGTGCTGACCTATTGCGTCTATACCGCTTCGAGTCTTTACGCCTGCGGCACCCTGTTCAACACCGTGCTCGGAATGGATCCGAATAAAGCCATGATCATCGCCAGTGCGGTCATTGTCCTCTATACTTTCCTCGGCGGCTTCAATGCGGTCTGCTGGACCGATTTCTTTCAGGGCCTGCTGATGCTCGGCGCCCTGATGCTGATCCCGATCCTCGCTCTGGTCATGATGGACGGCAGCTCTTTCGTCCAGCCGAAACTGGCTCTGCCGGAACATTATTACAATATCCTTTCCAGCGGGAAGGCCGACTGGAAAAGTTTTTCCGATATCCTGTCCGGGTTGGGCTGGGGGCTCGGCTACTTCAGCATGCCGCATATCCTGATCCGTTATTTCTCCGTGAAGAGCGAAAAGGAAATGCGCAAGTCCCAGATTATCGGCTGCACCTGGTTCCTGCTGATCCTGATCGCCACCTGCGCGGTCGGTCTGATCGGACGCCGTTTCCTCGGCGATTCGCTGACCGGCGGCAAGGATGCCCATACGCTGGTTTTCATCGACATGGTCCGCTCCATTTTCAACTGGATCGGAACCAATATCGGACTGCTCAGTCTGGCGGTTTTCTGCGCGGGCATCCTGCTTTCATCGATTTTGGCCGCTTCCATGAGCACCGCCGATTCCCAGCTGCTGGCTTCCGCTTCGGCGTTCGCCTCCGACCTGTATAAACCCATCTTCCGCAGAAATGCCTCCGACCGTGAAATGCTCTGGGCGGGACGGCTGATCGTTCTCGTTATTGCCGTCGCCGCGTTCCTCATTGCGAGCAGCCCTTCCTGCAAGGGACTGATGAATCTGGTTTCCTGCGCGTGGGCCGCTTTCGGTTCTGCATTCGGACCGGTGATGATCCTGGCGCTGTTCTGGAAACGGCTGACCTATATCGGCGCATTGGCCGGGATCATCTGCGGTTTCGTGGTCGATGCCGTATGGTATATGTGGCTCGGAAATACGCTGATCTATGAGATCATCCCCGGTTTCATCGCCGGTCTGCTGGTAGCCTGGATCGTTTCCCTGATCGACAAACCGCCGGCGGCTGAAGTCACCGCCCTGTTCGACAAATCCAGACAGCCGCAGGGATGAGGGCCGGTTTATGATTTTTGGTATATTCTGCGGTTTGTCTGCCGCGATATTGAACTCGATCGGCTATATTTTCAGCGCCAGATTCCTCCTGAACTACAAATCCGCGCTCCGGCTGACCGTCGCTTCCTCTCTGGTCATGCTCCTGCTGGCTCTGCCGCTGACGATTTTTCTGTTCCCGTATGGGAAACTGCAGCGGCCGGGCGAATTCGGGATGGTGATCCTGATCTGGATCTTTGCCTACTGGCTGGGGCAGGGTTCTTTTTTCATGTCCATGAAATATTTCAGCGCCAGCTGTCTTTCTTCCCTGCTCGGACTGAAGATCGTGCTTCTGGCTCTGATTTTCATGTTCACTGCGCAGGAGAACCCCGGATTGTGGCAATGGATCGCCGTGCTGATGGCAACCGGTGCGGCGATCAGTTTCAACTGGTCCGGCGCCAAACTCGGCAGTGCGGCCGGTATTTTCTTCCTGCTGACGACCCTGATCGGATATTGTATGTGCGATATCTATGAAACCAGAGTCATTCAGACCATGATGGAATGCGGGTATTCGCTGATGCGTGCTTCGGTGACGGCTGCGGCGGTCGTCTATTCCGTGTTGGGGATCTGTTCCCTGCCGTTTCTGTTTTTCCTGAGGACGACCCGGAAACAGCTCGTCTATGCCGCGCCGCATGCGGTCCTCTGGATCACTTCCCAGATCATGCTGATGGCGTGTTTTGCCCTGCTGCTGCCGGTGTTTGCGAATGTGATCCTGGCCACGCGGGGAATTATCTCCGTTCTGCTGGGCGCGCTGCTGGCGTCTCTCGGCCTCTCGAAATTCGATTCGCAGATCACCCGTGCGCAATGGATCAAGCGCGCTATTTCCGCCTGTGCCATGATCATCGCCATCGCGATTTATTCCTGTGCCAAAGCGGGAATCCTGAAATAAGCATCCGTGTCCTGGTCCTCTCGCGTCTCCCCATCGGCTCCCGCGTTCTCTCTTATAGATCCTATAAGTCCTATAGGTCTTATTAAGTTCGCGGAGATGTTTTCAGCCGCGGGCTTTGCTGAACGCTTTCAGACAATCCATCGCCATCGGGACATTGTGAACGCGCAGGATCTCCACTCCCGCGGCCGCCAGCGCACACAGGATCCCCATCGTGGCATTGTCCCGTTCCCGTGCCGGTTTGCCCGGACAGAGCGAGGATAAAAACGACTTGCGCGAAGGTCCGTAAAACAACGGCGTATGCAGCCGTTCCCGCAGATAAGCCGCTTCCCGGACCAGCGCAAAATCCTGTTCCGGCGTTTTGGCAAATCCCAGACCCGGATCGAGCATGACTGCATCGGACCGGATCCCTGCGGCGATCGCGTTCGCCTGCAGGTTTTCCAGCGCATCGGCAACTTCCGTTACCACATTGTCATACCGCATCAGTTCCGGATTGCTGCGCATGGTTTCCGGGGTGCCGCGCATGTGCATCAGCACCACGGTGGCATCGAATTCGGCAACCGTCCGCGCCATGGCCGGATCGAAAGTCAGTCCGCTGACATCGTTGATGATATCGGCGCCGGCTTCGAGCGAGGCGCGGGCAGGGGCGGCTTTGCGCGTATCCACACTGATCACCGCATCGGGCTTGCGTTCCAGAATGCCGCGGATCACGGGGACCAGACGGGCAATCTCGATTTCCGCGGGGACTTCGGCGGCGCCGGGACGGGTCGATTCCGCCCCGAGATCCACTCCTGCCGCCCCCGCTTCGAACATGTGCAAGGCTTCCTGCACCGCGGCTTCGGCGTCGAGATATTTCCCGCCGTCGCTGAACGAGTCCGGTGTCAGATTCACGATCCCGAAAATTGCCGGGACCGGGCCGGACAGGTCCAGCTGCGGTTTGGTTTTATTCCTCAGTTTCAGAATCATCTGCGGCGCCGTCCTCAGGTGCGGATTCCGGGGCAGGGGATTCCGTTTCGGGGTTGACAGCTTCCGGATTGACCGTTTCGGCTGAAACCGGAGCGTCGTCCGGCAGCTGGCCGTCCTCCGCTTTCGGCACATCCGGCTGTTCGACTTCCACCACCACCGAGGCGCCGGTGATCCGGTCGTTCTTGCGCAGATCCATGATCTTGACGCCCTTGGAATTGCGTCCCACCAGCCGGATCTCATCGACTTTCATCCGGGAGATCAGACCGCGTTCCGTGGTCAGGATCAGTTCGTCGCCGTGTTTGACGCGCAGAGCGGCGATCACTTCTTCGCCGGGGCGGAGATTGACGTTCTTGACACCCTTGGCGCCGCGGCGGGTCAGGCGGTAGCCTTCCACATAGCTGCGCTTGCCCATGCCGCCGCTGGTGATGACCAGCAGCTGCGGACGGCCATCGTCTTCGAGTGCGGTATCGTCCTCGGCGCCTTCTTCGGCGGCAGTTTCTTCGGGTTCTTCAACTTCCGGAACTTCGGCTTCGGGCGC
>JAZUCR010000080.1:0-29591 GCA_045639225.1 Victivallales bacterium | reverse complement strand
TCAAGGGCGCAACGCGATTCCAAAATTCCTCCGACACTTCCCATGATTTTACCGCCATATTCACCTCCAATTTCGCTTTGGCGTAAATATAGCATGTTTTTTTGTTATTTCAACTGTTATTTAGGGATAAATTCTAAATCGAAACCTTACTAGTAAAGTTGGAAAATCAGGCTCAAATGACCGGAAATGAGATTTACAATCTGCTGACCAGGGAGATCCGCGAGGGACGCCTCTGCGGCCGTCTGCCCTCGATCGCCCGCATGACCGCCATGTACGGCACCAGCCACAGCACTGTGCAGCTGGTGCTGGACAAGCTCAAGATGCAGGGTCTGGTCTATGGACAGAAAGGCAAAGGCATCTTCGTCAATGAAGCATCCCTGGCGCAGAAAAACCGCCGTTCCGTGGTGATCCTCATGCAGCTGCAGAATTTTCTGCGCAATTCTTTTTACCTCAAAATGCTCGTCACCTTGAAAGAGTGTCTGAACCGGAAGGGGTATGAACTGACCCTGGTTTCCGACCTGACCGAAAACCTTTCCCGTTATTCCGCCGCTCTGGTCACCAATGCCAATCTGCTGTCCGAAGAGGAATTGAACACTCTGAAATATGCCTTGCCCGGCCGGATCTGTCTGCTGAACCATAAGCTCAAAGGGTTCGTTTCGGTTTCGAACAACAATTTCCAGGGCGGATATCTGGCGGCGGAACGGCTTTACCATGCCGGACACCGGAAGGTCGGGATCGTCACCTGTTATCTCGATCTGCCCTACAATTTTTTCCATGACCGGGCGGAAGGATTCCGGGTTTTTGCGAAAAATCATCCTGATTTCCGGATCATGGAATTTCCGCTGTCCGGCGATGAAAACAGCAGGGAAATTTCCGTCATCGGACGTGAGATCATCGGCAATCATCCGGAGATCAGCGGAATTTTCACCTTCAAGGATATCTATGCTTCCGAACTGCAGCAGCTGTTCCGCCATGCGGACCGGCAGGTTTCCCTGATCGGCTACGGCAACAGTCCTTACAGTTCGTTCCTGACCCCGGCCCTGACGAGCATCGAAGAAGATGCCGGAGGTCTGGGCGAGGCAGTCTGCCGGACCATTGCCCGGCTCGCCGCCGGTGAAAAAGCCGAAAGCATCGAAGTGCCGGTGAAACTGATCGAACGTGAAAGTGTCTTCACCTGGCAGGAACCGGAAAAAGGCAAATCCGCCCGACGGCGCAGAAATAATTGATTCAGGTTTTTCAATACAACCAACAAGGAGAAAGAAAAAATGAAGAGAAGAAATTCGAATCGGAAACCTTCCATCGGAACGGCACACTGGAGTTTTACCCTGATCGAGCTCCTGGTCGTGATCGCGATCATCGCGATCCTGGCGGGGATGCTGCTGCCGGCGCTGAACCGGGCACGGGACCGGGCACGGGCGACCAAATGCACTTCCAATCTGAAAAACATTTCCATGGTCACCCTTAATTATGCATTGGACAACAATGATTATCTGCCGTCCCCGATCAACAACCGGAATGCCGTAGCGACTTTCGGTGTGAATAACTGGGTGAGAAGTCTGAGCAAGAACGGTTATCTGAAAACCGCGCACTGTTCGGTGCGGTGCTACAAATCTTCTCCCGTAGTCGGATGGGACAAAGTCACTCCGATTCTGGGCTGCCCGAATGTCGAGAAGGCGGCGGGTGCATCCAATCCGTTCGGCGGGTGGCAGGATACCGGCTACGGCTCCTGCTCGGATTACGGAATGAACTATTACACCACGTCTTCCACAGACAGCCCGGGCAATAATGCGCATCATGTGAAAAAAGTAGCCAAACCTTCCACCCGCGTCATGACGGCGGACGCCGGCGCCGCTTCTTTTTCCGGGATCAATTATTTTGACAACACTTCCAGCCTGAGCCAGCGCCATTCCGGCATGTGCAATTACATTACGGTGGACGGCAGCGTGCATGCCCGGAAATTCACGACCACCCGGGATGTCCGTTACGGAATCGGCGGTTAATCATCAATCATCGGAGATCATATCATGAAATCGATTTGGAAAACGCTCGGCGGTCTGTTAATGGCCGCAATGGTTCTTCATGCCGAAGAGACAGTGAAACCGGGAACTTTCCCGAACCTGATATCCAACGGCAAGCTCGAACTCTATGACGGCACGTTTCCCCGTTCCTGGCGGCATGTCCGCACCGAACCCGGATATCAGAGTTCCGGCGGCTTTCAGGACGGCGGACGGTTTATTTTTACCGGACCCAAACAGTCCTACCTGATCCGGCAGGACTGGACGTTCAATCTGATCGAAGGCGAGTTGTATTATCTCCGGGCGAAGTTCCGGACGAAAAACTTCAAAGCGGGGAAAGCCATGATAACCGTTTTCAACAACGGCTGGACCGAGTCGTTCTCCATAAACTTCCCCAACGGGACCAGCGAATGGAAAAGCATGGATAAGGTCTTTCCCGGAATGGCTTCCAAATCCGATTATTACAGTATCGCAGTCCTGGTCGACAATGTCCAGTCCGGCGAACTGGAAGTTTCCGATATTGCCGTGGAACCCGCCACAGTGCGCGCCAAGGAACGCAGTCTGGAATACCGGAAACTCATTCCCGTTCCGGAACTGGTCGTGCTGGGCCGCCGCAATCAGCTCCAGGCCGCCGATGCGGTCCTGAACTGCCGCTGGTTCGGCGATAAAAACCTGCGTCAGCTTTCCTATTCCGCCGGAAAAATCAGCCGCCAGGCCAACATTGGCGAAAATGGCCTTGTCAAGCTCGATCTGAACGGTCTGGAGCCCGGCAAATACACCGTCAAAGCGCAGGCCGGGGAAAAGACCCTCGAGGTCCCCGTGGAAATCAAACCGGCTTTCACTCCGGCGGAGGGCAAGGTCCTGAACAATTTCCATACCGTCATTTCCGAACAGCAGGTCAAAGCAGGCGGCAGCGGCACGTTCGTCAATCCGCGGATCGGCTGGGTGCTGTTCGTCCTGCCGGAAAATATGACCATCCGGATCGCGGGATATAAAAAAGCGGTCAAAAACGGGAATATCGTTTTCCTGCCCATGGGCAACCATTCCTTCAAAGCGGAAAAAGGATCGGGATCGGTCCGGATCTCCGCCGTGGCTGAAACTTCGATCTACCAGCTGGGCGCCGGACCTTATCTGCCGGTTCTGCCGAAACACGACTGGGCATTCGCGAAGAAATATCAGACCGATATCGTCATGAGTTTCCTCGGCTGCGGCCTGAAAGGTGCGGATACCACGAAGTTCCGCGCGGGACACCAGAAGCTCTATGCCCATTGCGCGATCGGCGAGATCATCAAATGCAAGGGCGACAAATACAATCACCCCGGCATGAATCCGAAATATCACTGGTGGGACGGTTTTTTTGCCGATGAACTGACGCTGGGCACGGAAAAGCCGATCGTCCTCTTCATCCGGAATCTGGACAAGGTCGCGATTCCCGCGGGCCGCGACGTGCTGACCTATATCACCGGACATTTCCCGGATACCTCTTATGTTGCGGAAGTCTTTTCCCGCTGCATCAATCTGAGCGATTTCAGCCGGGTCATGCTGGAGGTTTATCTGCCCAGCACTTATACGGATGAAGCTCGGGCGGAGAAACAGGTGAAGAAACTGGCGAATATCGCCCGGAACATCAACGAGGTCTGCCCCGACGTCAATCCTTACTGGGGACTTTCGCTCTGTCACAGCAATGTGGCGCTGAGTTTCACGGTGGACAACGAACCTGAAGCCGATCACCGCGTCCTGCTGGATATGCAGATGCGTGCCATCGCCACCGATCCCGCGTTCAAGGGCATCGGGCTGATCAATTTCTGGGGCGACAATTACTCCGATCTCGAACGCACCCGCTGGGTCATGGATCTGATGCGCCATTATGTGATCGAAGGGAAAACTTCTTCCCTGGCTGCCGAACGCGGCTTGAAACTCTGTCCCGGTCATCTCCGCAATGCCTCGTTCCGGGACGGTCTGAAGGAATGGCAGACCGAAGGCTCCGTGTCCCCGGGCCGGTCGTCCGACGGCGGCCGTTTTCTGAGACGGTTCAACGAGCAGAAGGATCCGTCCGTTATGGTGACCCTGGACCGCACGGATAAGTCCGCCTCGGTGGCGCAGAAGATCAGGAATCTGGTCCCGGGGAAAGACTACAAGATCCGGGTGGTGACCAGCGGCTCGGGCAGACTCGCGCTCAAGCTGGATGGAAAGGCGCTCGAACCGGCGATCCGGCTCGAGCTGCCCGCCATTCCGAAGAGGAGACCGATTTTCAGCTGTTACGATGAATACGTATTCACTGCCGGCAAGGACGAAGTTCAGCTCGCATTGGACAATGAAGCCATGCCGAAAGGGACCAAAACCAATCTGCATTATGTTTCCGTAATGACTTGTTTCAAGGATTGAGCAACATGGTTGATTTCATCATTCATCCGGACCGGTCTTCCAGGCCGTTCCGGCGGCTCCACGGCATGAATCTGGCGGCGCCGATCACCAATGCCCGGCGCTGCCGGGTCCTTTCCGAGTATCTGAAAAAACTGAACATTCCGCAGACCCGGATGCACGACTGTCCGCTGAATAATCCGGGGAAAATGCTGGTCGACATGCATTGCGTCTTTCCGCTTCCGCATGCCGATCCGGCCCAAGCGGAAAATTACATTTTCGGCGATACCGACGACTATTTCGCCAATACGCTCGGTTACGGTACCACGATCATGTACCGGCTGGGCGTCAGCATCGACCATTCCGGTTTTGCCCGTCATACGGCTCCGCCGGCCGATCCGGCCAAATGGGTCGAGATCGCCTCGCATATCATCGACCACTACAACCACGGCTGGGCCGACGGTTTCCATTATGACATCAAATACTGGGAGATCTGGAATGAGGCGGACACCGAACTGCCGATCCTCTGGAAAGGCACCTGGAAACAGTTCATCGATTTCTACTGTTTCGCCGCGAAAGCGCTCAAGGCGCGTTATCCGGAACTGAAGATCGGCGGTCCTTCCATGGCCAAGATCACCGCGCTCGACGGTTCGGCTTTTCCCGATTTCCTGAAGGGCTGCCGGGAACAGCAGGCCCCGCTGGATTTCTTCACGTATCATCAATACAGCGACAAGCCGGAGAAGGTGATCGCGGCTCCCGCGCAGATCCGCGCCGCGCTGGATGAACACGGGTTCACGCAGACCGAGATCCATCTTTCGGAATGGCATTATCACGCGGGCTGGGGCAGTCAATGCGATATCAAGCGGGAAAAGTTCCTGCAGCAGGAGATGGTCGGCCCTCATTCCGCCGCCTATCTGACCGCCGTGCTTTCCCGGTTCCAGGATGAACCGGTCGACATGACCCATTACTACACCGGCAGCACCGGCGGCGGGTATGCGCTGTTCAGCAATTATTCCGAGCCGTATTGCGGCTATCATGCCTTCGATTTCCTGAACCGGCTGATGGATACGGAACGGATCGAAGCCACGGTCGATCACCCCGGCATGACGGTTCTGGCAGGAAAGACTCCGGACGGCGCGATCCGCATTCTGGCGAGCTGCTTCAAGACCGATCAGGACGATCTGGCGTTCATCCTCTCGGACGGAAAGATCCCTGAAAACGGCTGGAAGATCACCGTGGTCGATGTGGATGGAGAAGTCCGGGATTTGACGCAGGAAATCCGTGTGGAAGAAGACCGGCTGGTTTTCGAAAAAGCGTCCGGTTCCATGACGGTGTTTCTGGAGCTCGATCCGCAGTGATCAGAGCCGGAATTCACCCGGGGTTTTCCGGTAGTGACGGCGGAATATTTTGATGAAATAACTGCTGCTCCGGAATCCGCAGCGGTCCGCGATCTCCGCGATCTGCAAGGCGGAATGATGCAGCAGATAAACCGCATTTTCCAGCCTCAAAGCCGTCAGAAAGACGGAAAAACCGACCCCGGATTCACGCTGGAACAGCCGGCTCAGATAGGAGGGGCTGATGCCGAACCGGAGCGCAGTCTGTTCCAGCGTGATCTCCGAAGCATAATTTTCCGTCACATAAAATTTCACCTGCTGGATCAGCTTGGACGGACCGAGGCTCGCCTTCGGCTGTTCCGGCGCACGGGCCGCGTTCCGGACCGCATTGTAAAACAGCAGCAGCAAAGCATGGAGCTGGACATCGAGATTGGCGCTATCGATCAGTTTTTTCGACCAGAGTTCGTGGATGAAATCCAGCCGGCGGCGGACTTCCGAGCGGGTGGCATAATCCAGCCGGTGCAGTTCCACATTGCTGACGGTCCTGAAAAACTCGTCGGCTCCCTGCCAGGTGAATATGATCATCATGATCCGCAGTCCACGCAGCGGTTCGAACACATCGCGGTGCCGGACATCGTGCGGGACCAGGAGAAAATCGCCCGCCGCGGCCGGAAATTTCAGCCCATCGCCGATCTCCAGCGTGCATTTCCCGTCCAGAACATACAGAAATTCATTCTGGTTGTCGATATGGATCTTCCGCCAGACATTTTCATAGTCTTTTACATAAAAAGATTTGATCTTGGGCTGGACGGTCCGGAAATCGGCCTGGTTTTTCGGTTCCACTGATTCGCTCCCATTGTTTTCATTGATGATCCGGATGATAATGTAACCCGGATCCATACTTTTTCAACTGTTTTCCCGCCCGTCCGGAACCCTGAAATGCGAAAAAACATAAAAGTTACATTATTGACAGGAAATTTTTATCGAAACGCGGTTGCTTTTTGCTGGAATGTTCAATATATTATCCTCGAAAGTCTGAGAACCAACCTTACAGGAAAGGATTTTTATCATGTCGGAAAAACTTGCCATTTACGGAGGGACCCCTGCTGTCGATGTCAGCAAAGTCGTGCCCTGGCCGCCGGTGAATGAAATCGATGAAAAACTGGTCATGCAGGCGCTGCATGCCCGGGTCCAGACCCGGGGAGAACAGAACCTGGCGTTCGAAAAGGAATTTTCCGAATGGAACGGCAACAAATTTGCCCTGTTCACCAACTCGGGGACGGCGGCGCTCCACATGTGCATCGTCGGCTGCGGGATCGGTGCCGGGGATCATGTGCTGGTGACCGCTTACAGCTGGAGTTCGAGCGCCACGTGCATCCTCCACCACGACGCGATCCCGATCTTCGTCGATATCGACCCCGAAACCTTCCTGATCGATCCCGATAAGATCGAGGCCGCCATCACGCCGCGGACCAAAGCGATCATCGTGGTCCAGCTGCACGGTCTCTGCGCCGATATGGACAAGATCAATGCCATTGCCCGGAAACATCATCTGAAAGTCATCGAAGACGCCTGTCAGGCCCACGGCGCGATGTATAAAGGCAGAAAAGCCGGCACGCTCGGCGACTGCGCCGCTTTCAGCTTCAACCAGAACAAATGCCTGAGCTGCGGCGAAGGCGGCATGTTCGTGACCAACGACCAGCAGATCTACGACAATGCGGCGAAACTGTGGAGTTTCGGCGAGACCGCCCGTCCGGAACAGAGCCGCGATTATCATGCCTACGCGCTCGGCTGGATGTACCGCAACAACGAACTGACCGCGGCCTTCGGACGCGCTCAGCTTTCCAAATACGATTTCTATTTCAACACGCTTCGTGCGAACGGGGAATATCTGCTGAAGAATCTGGTCGGCACCCCGAATCTGCTGCTGCCGTATGAACCCGAATGGGCGGTCCATAACTGGTACAATTTCAACCTCCGGATCGATTTTGACAAAATGGGAGTGACCGACCCGGCGCAGCAGGTGAATTTCCGCAATGCCGTGGCCGCCTGTCTCAAAAGCGAAGGGATCATGGCCAGTGTGTGGCAGCGGTTCATCCTGCCGGAAATGACCGTTTTCCGGGCGAAAAACGCCTATGGTCTGGGCTACCCGTGGAGCATCCCCGGCGCGGACGAAGGCGTGGATTATTCGCTGGAAAAATTCCCCAATGCACTGGCCTACAGCCGGAAACATATCTCCATCGTCCAGACGCTCCGTGCACCCAACGGTCTGGACATTGCCGAACAGGTCCGGCAGGGAATCGAAAAAGTCTTCACCAGCTTCGATCAGATCGATCCCGACCGGATCACGAAAATCCTGGAGGATATGAAGAAAAAATGAAAAATCAGCTGAAAATCGGCTGGGGAAAACGCTCTATCGCCCCGGATGGTCCCGTGCCTATTGCCGGGCAGTTCTATCTCCGAGTCTCGGCCGGGCAATACACCCCGGTCCTCGCCAGCGCTCTGGCGATCACCGGCGGGAATGACGCCGTGATCTTCGTCTCCGTGGACATGGTCGCTTTTTCCGCTGAAGAATTGAAGTGCGTCCAGGCGATCCTGAAAAAGGAAGTTCCGGAGATCCCGGTGGAAAAGATCATTCTCAATTCCACCCACACCCATTCCGGACCGTCTTACGTAAATCGTAAGGCGGATTACCTGAAAGAGGTCGAAATCATGCCGCCTTCGGAGGTTCTCGAGTTTCTGTCGCGGCAGGTCGCCGATGCGGTGAAAGAAGCCTGGGCTTCCCTGGCTCCCGGCTCCATCGCGTACGGTTACGGATTCGCCACTACCGGACACAGCCGAAGATCGGTTTATCAGAAAGACATCGGCAAACTGCGCGGGGCGGTTTCCGGGCTCACGGTGAACGGACATGCGGTGATGTACGGCAAGACCAACGATGAACTGTTCGACGGTTTCGAGGCGGGAACGAATGCCTTTATCAATCTGCTTTACACCTTCGATAAGAAAGACCGGCTCACCGGCGCAGTCATCAACGTGCCGTGTCCGGCTCAGACCAACGAACATGCCTGGCAGCTCCATGCCGGTTTCTGGCATAATGTCCGGGAAAAACTCGAGGCAAAATACGGGCCGGTCGGCGTGATCGGGCAGGCTGCCGCCGCCGGGGATCTTTCGCCGCGCCAGCTGCTTTACCATGCCGCGGAATACCGCCGTTTCTGCTTGAAATACGAGGACAAGATCGACGCTTACCTGAAGAATCCCATGATCACGCCGTTTTTCGAAGAATGGACGCCGGAAAAGCGGCGGAGTCAGGCCGAGAACGATCTGATTGATTTTCTCCGCGCCGAAGATATCGCCGGCCGCATCGCCGCCGCATTCGACGAAGTGCTGAGCTGGGCCGGACAGGAAAAATTCTCCGACCCGGTTTTGCGTCATGAAGTCCGGACCGTGGAGCTGTCCTGCCGGCAGTTCCCCGATGCTCTGGTCGAAGAAGAGAAAAGCAAA
Source organism: Victivallales bacterium (assembly GCA_045639225.1). Lineage (GTDB taxonomy): Bacteria > Verrucomicrobiota > Lentisphaeria > Victivallales > UBA1829 > SIG94. The sequence continues at coordinate 20,380 of JAZUCR010000080.1, read as the reverse complement.
CAGGAAGAAGTCATGAAGATCCCGTTCAAGACCGACGGCACGAAATGGGAGCGTCTGATCGAAAACAGCCGTCTCGACGCCCGCCGCAGACGGATCGGCGGGGTCCTTTCCCGCTGGGAAAAGCAGAAGAAAGAGCCGAACCTGACCACCGTGATCCATGCGGTCAGACTGGGAAATATCGCATTCGCGACCAACCGGTTCGAACTGTTCATGGATTATCAGCACCGGATCCAGGCGCGCAGTCCGTTCGAACAGACTTTCATCGTCCAGCTGGTTACCGATCTCTGGGGCGCGGGCACTTATCTTGCCACCGAAAAAGCCGTCCGCAACAAAGGATACAGTGCCAGTCCATACTGCAATCTGGTCTCCCCGAAAGGCGGCCGGGAACTCGTCGAGGAAACCTTGAAGATCCTGGAGGAAATGAAATGAAATATTCCATGATGACGTATACCATGATGCGCCAGGGCACGTTTACTCCGGCCGACTGCGTCCGCGTTGCCGCCCAATTGAAAATGGATGGCATCGACTGGGTCACGACCTACGGCCAGGATCCGAAGCTCCTGAAAAAAATGAGCGATGATGCCGGTCTCCCCGTGGCGGCCTTTACCTTTTTCCTTCGCGGCAATACGCTGGCGGAGAAAATCGGCACTGCCGAACGTTCGCTCGATGATGCCTGTATTCTGGGCGCGCCCGTGGTCATGATCCCGCCGTCGCCGTTTGCCGACGTCACCGACCCGAAGGAAAACCGGAGCCGCTGGATCGAAGTTCTCCGGGAGGTCGCTCCGCTGGCCCGAAAGCGGAATCTCATTTTGACGGTGGAAAATTTCCCCGGCGCCGCCAGCGGATTCGTCACCGCAGATGATTTCTATGCGGCGAAAAAGGAGATCCCGTCCCTGCGATTGACGTTCGACAACGGCAATGCCGCCAGCGGGGAAGATCAGATCGCCAGCCTGAAACGGTGCTTCAAGGATATCGTCCATGTCCATTTCAAGGACTGGGATATTTCCTCCCGGCCGGTCGAAGGCTGGCGGCAGATGCGCGACGGACGTTATTATTTCCCCGCCCTGATCGGGGAAGGCGATGTCGACAATGCCGCCACGCTCAGAACGCTGGAAGAACTCGGGTATGACGGATATGTCAATATCGAATACGAAAACAATAAATATCCCGCCGACGAAGCGATCCGGCGGGCTCTGGATTATCTGCGGGCATGACCCCGGAAGTTTTCCAGCCCGTCCTTGAAAATAGATGCATCGGTCACGAACAACGGATAATCCTGCAGCGGCATGCGGTGGAATTGCCGGAAGCGCCCGTAATTGCCGTCGCTGCAGGTGGTCTCATTCTTGATCCGGTAGATTTTTGCCGTGATCGGGTCGATCAGCACGGGTTTTTCAAAAATGCTCCAGCGTCCCGGATACATCTGAATGCTCACGGCATGGACCTCGTAATTCGATTGCAGATGGGTCGGATGATAATAGGCGTAAATCGGAATATTCCCTTTGCGGAAACCGCAGACGAGAGGGTAGATGTCATCCAGCGGCCGGGTCGTGAAGACCCACGGGGTTTCATAAGGATGGACCTCGAATGAAACATGCGCCGGACGGGTGTCCGCATCGAAAAGCCAGGCGAAACTCTGCATGGCGCGGAACGCCAGTTTCGGATTGTAGCAGTCCGGATCGGTGGCGTCAATGATCCCCATGTCGAAAATGCCTGAACTTTTGTAGCCGTTGCGGAAATCGCAGGCGGTGAAATAGGAAGTCATATCCAGTTCCAGACGGAGGTCCGTCAGGTATCTGCGGGTGAGAAAACGAGCCTGATGCGCTTCGCTTTTCTTTGCGGAGATGCCGTTTTCACCCTGCCAGATCTCGATTTTCTTTCCGCTTTGCGTGATCAGATCGCGGATGAACTGGAGACGAGCGGGCCAGTACAGCTCCGGGATCTCCTCGTAAGGATGGTAGGAAAAAATGTCGATATATTCAGCCAGTTCGGCATCGAACAATCCCTGGATGTATTCATTGCAGAGCGAACAGCCGGAAATGGACCCGCCGATGATTTTGGCGTCCTTCTGAACGGCACGAATGGCTTCGGCGGTAATCTTCACCAGTTTCACATATTCGTCCGGCGGTTCGGCTTCTACTTTTCCGCGGGCTTCGCTTCCCGGTTTCTGAAGGAATCCCGCATTTGGTTCGTTCCACACCTCGAAATGGGAGACGCGTCCCTGAAAATGGCGTGCCATGGCCTGACAATAATTGACCCAGCCGGAAACGCCTCTTTCTCCGAAGACAGTGGGCGAATAGAAATAAGATCCCCGGCAGGGCGGGAAATCCATGTACAGCCCGTTTCCGAAGCTCAAACTCATCCATGGAGCGATACCGGCCTCCAGCAATGAATCCACAATGTGATCGAGCCATTTGAAATCGTAGACTCCGGGTATTTTTTCCGCCCGCTGCCAGCCGGTTTGCAGCCGGGCCCATTTGACCCCGGAATTCCGGATGAATTTCAGCGTCTGGTCGAAGTCATACGCTTCCCGGTGGTCCAGGACCTCGAGTCCGACTCCGAGACGGGATGCTTTCACTTCCCGGCTGGTTCGGAACGGCATGTCGCCGATATATTCGAGCTGATTGGAAAAACCGTCCCGTTCGGCATCGAACAGCAGTTCCTTGTATTTCCGCAGTTCGCTCCCCCGGATCTGGTCGATATACTGCATGTCCGCCTGCGGCAGGAAATCATCCAGCGAATGTTTTTTGGCTTCTGAATCCTTGGTCATTTTTTCATCCCTTTATAAATTGTCAATTCTGAGGTGAAGTATAGATCGTTTCCGCCCACACAGGCAGCTCCGATTCGGGTCCGGCATAGAGATAGTGTTCGGTACAGAAAATCCCGCCGTCCATCTTGATCCTGGAACCGGTGATATAGCCGTTTTTCTTTTTGCCGACATAGATGGAGGCGTTTTCCTGCGACGGCGTGATCATGCCGAAGGCATCCTGCCCGTCGCAGAGCGCGAAATATTTGTATTTCTTTTTCCATGGAGCCTCGATACTGCCGGAACGGTCGGCAAGCAGACCGGTCTTGTGTGGAACGGGACCACTGCAGTAACGGTGCAATGATTTTCCTTCTTCGACCGGCTGGAACCACCAGGAGTTCAAAGATCCCGCGATCCGGGTGTTTCCCGAGGCGGATTCCAGCTCGATCTTGCCGGAAAAACCGATGACCGGCCGGTCATTCCAAAAAGTATATTTGATCCGACTGGTGATCGTCCCGCCGGGAGACGCATATTTTTCAGAAAAGATCAGCTCGATCGTCCTGCCGTCCGGAGATTTTCTTACTTCCCTTTTCGAAGCGGGAGAAAGCAGGGTAAAACGCTTCGTCCCGTATTGTATGGAATTGGTCAGATAAAATTGCATTTTTCTGTCCGACTTTGTGAATTCCAACTCGGAATAGGGGCTTTTGCTGAAAAAAGTGATTTTATAGAAATCATTGGCAACGGTCAGATTTTTTTCGTTGAAAATCAGTTTTCCGGCGGTGTTTTTGGGTGGAATAATTTTTGTCTTTTGAGCTGAAGATGAAGGTTTTTTTTCGTCCGTTCCTGCGATTTTACTTTGCCGTTTCTGCCGTCCGGAGAAATCCAGTTTCCGGTTCCCGATATAAATCAGTATCGCCCGGTCGTCCGCGGGGATGGTCATTCTGACCGTGTTGATTCCTTTCACGACCGGCGCGATCACTTCACCGGTCAGCATGTCTATTGCCTGGGCGTTTTCTTCCGCCGTGATCGTGAATGATACGGGAGTCGGTTTCGCATCGTAATATTCGCTGACGAGAATGAGCTGTTCCCGGCCTTTCCGCAGACCGCAGATCTTTACCTCGGAGTTGGACACCGGAAGTTCCTTCAAAACAGTTCCTTCGAGGACGATGTCCTCCAGCGGAACGACCATTTGCATGACCGCGGCATGTTCTTTCAGGTCTTCGGCATCCGATCCGTACCAGGGGAGGATGAGATAACCGCGCGCACCGTTGGCAAAATTTTCCAGCAGACAATAGCGGAAATCCCTGGCAGGATATTCATCGTCGGGATAAACACCTCCGGCGCTCATCCAGGTAAGGATATTGGAATTGCCGATCGTTTTGCGAGCCCGTCTCACACTGTCGGCAAATTTCAGGGCATTGCCCCGTGTGTAGGGGGAAGGCTGAACGTGGTTGACCAGTTTTTCCCGCAGCAGATCATCGAGCCGGAGGAACATGGAATAGATCGTTCCGGAAGGAAGCGCATCGTAGGTGCCGACCATATACGGACCGGGGGTTCCGGCAGCCTGAAGATTCTTTTGGAAACGGCTGACGATTTCCCGGTACATTTCGCATCCGAGCATCGCCTTGAAATCATCCCAGATCTTATTGTATTCCGGATAGTTTTCGGGATCATTGCGGAAGGTTTTCGGGGACAGGTATTTTTTATCCGGATGATTCTTCGCCATATACTCTTTGAACCGGTCCATGCACCGATCACAGAAACAATAATCGGCTCCGCTCCACATTTCCGTATCCAGCGCCAGCATCGTGGCTCCGAGTTTACCCGGCAAAGCCGCCTGTTCGACATGGTCCTGAAATGCCTTTCCTCGATAGGACGGACACGGCCACTTGCTGCTTTTGCCGTTCAAACTGACCGCGCAGAAATTCCGGATATCCTCACTGTAGATATCCTTTCTGTCCGCCAGATGGAACGGAAGGAAATTGGCGAAGGTATAAAATCCTCCGGACCGGGCTTTCCGGAAGAAATTTTGCAACGATCCGGGATCACGCACTGCGCTCGCGCTTGAGCTGAGGGTGTTGCAGCCGACATGACGCATCGCTTCGTAAAATCCCGGCCAGCAGTCGATATATTTCTGCAGCATTCCGAATCCGGGAATATTGGTGATGAGCAGTTTCGGGAACGGGGCGTGCGGAATGGACAGTGACTCGACCGGGATGGATTTTCTTTCATCCTCTCCGTTCTGCCATTTCAGCTGATAATACATGATGCCTTTTTTGCCCGCCGGCCAGTTCGTCGATGCGAAAACCGTGTTGCGGAATCCGACTTGCGGAATTTCATGCCGGATATAGGGCTGTCCGTCGATGCTGACCGGACTCCGGCTGATCTGCTTATGGCAATTTCCATAATGCGCCATCGGATTCATGAGCATGATCCCTTCGGGCGCATCGATAACCAGTTTCAGGCTTTTCGCCTGGATTTTTGACAGCTTGTTTTTCACGGCGAAAAAGCCGAGCGGAACCGTCATATCCGGGGTGACGAACATCTTTCCCTTGGGCACATGGCATTTGGCATATTCCCGGTCCGGATGAGTTTCTTTTTTCAGCTGCGTTTCCTCTTTGATCATTCCTTCCGGAAGCGGAGAAACCCATACATCATGTGTCTTGGTCTTTTTCTGATATTCGATCGTGATTTTTATTTTCTGAAGACCTTTTTTCAAGTCCGCCGGAAAAGTCAAAGTCTTTCCCGGTTCGGTATCGAACTCGAATTCCTGCAGCAGACGGTTTTCACGATAGAGCTTCAGTTTCGTTTTTCCGAGCGTGCTCAACGGCAGAAATTTCATGACGGTTCCGGCATTTTCGATGCAGAAGCCGCCGGCATAATCGGCGGAAGCGAAATGACAGCTTTTCAGGTCTCGGAGCGGGGCGAACCAGTAACGGCAGCTCCACGAGGAATTCATGCCGAACCGGGCAGTCTCGAAAACCGGCTCGAAAGTAGGTTTCGATTCGTCCAGCCAGAAAAGCATTTCCCGGACGGAATCCGAGGCGTCGTAACCGAGCATTCCAGTCTGAGCTGCCGGGGTGATCACGGCCCCCCAGTGTTCGGATAAATTCCTGACCATGCAGGTCCGTTCGCGCGAATTTGCCGCCCGGATCTCCCGGCAGAACGATCCATCGGCAGTTTGTGCAAAAGCAAACGATTTATCCCTTATCCGCAGATAATTGTGCAGAAACGGAGTCAATCTTCCCGAGCTGCCATAGGAATTGATCACCCACTCCATGCCGAGGCGGTTTTCCCCCTCTTTCAGAGAATATCTTTTTATCACCTCGAAGCCGTGCCACGGATGATCTTTCCTTTTCGCCAGATACGTGCATTCCACAACCGCTTTATCCCCGGCTGCCCGCAGGATTTTCATCTTGTAATCCTGATCGAAAAATTCCGTGCAGCTGTGGTCTTCGAACATGCGGACCTTTCCGAAACCGGCCCAGGAACCGGAAGCAAAGGTATGGTTCACCGCCCGTATCTTATCTTCGAACCAAACGATCCTGCCGCCCTGGGGAGCGATCTTCGCCCGGATGAATCGGTTTTCGAGGATATAGTTTCCATCCTTATCCTGCCGTGCCGCAGGTTCGAGTGCGATCCCTTCCAGTGCGGAAATAACCGCCAGTCCTGTCATCAGCTGTCTGATCGTCATTTCATTAACCAATCAATTAAAAAGGAGTTCCGGAATATCCGACATCAAGCTGTCCGCGGTTTCCGGCATCTTTCGTCCCGTTCATTTTGAGGATCAGATATTCTTTCTTTTTGCTGTCTGCGTGTCCGTCGAAGAACAGCACATTGGCCTGGGCATTGGTATGCCGGAAACTGATCCGGCTGGCGATTGCGTAATCAATTCCGGGGTCGCCGCTGGTATTATCCGGTTTCAATCTGGCATTATCCAAATTGAGTATTGCCAGAGAAGGATGGGTGATCTGCGTGGTTTTACGCTGGTTTCCCTCATTTCCGCATAAACGAATGTTGAGTCCGAAATGGCAGGAGAGATGATCGGTCACTCTGGTTTCGGAAGGACAGCTGAACAACTTGGCGTTCATGAACGGATCGTTCCCTTTTTCGCGCTTGCTGATGAGGTATGAGAGAATATCGGCAAAATAGATCACATTTTGAGGTACAGAGTAGACTTTCTTCCGGACGATCCATTCATTGTAATCTGCCTGGTAAAAACTGTGGCCGAGTCCGATTTGTTTCAAATTGCTCCGGCATTGGATCGTTTTGGCCCGGTCTCTTGCCTTGTTGAGGGCCGGCAGCAGCATTGCCGCCAGAATGGCGATGATTGCGATCACAACCAACAACTCGATAAGTGTGAATGGTTTACAGACGGTCTTCATTCTATATCCTCCTGTTAAATGGTTAATCGGAGTCAGGGTCATGGCCGTATGGCTCCGGTGGTTGTTCCAACCCGGAACCGGGTCGGTATCTTGACATGCTTGACTGGCTCACCCGGATGGCCAATGGCATGCATGATGGTCTTCACTGCAGTTTTACCGGTTTCTATCCACGACTTGTCGATGGTGCTGACATCAGGGCCGATACTGGAAGAATTTCCGTAACCGACGACGGAAATATCCTTGCCGACCTTTAACCCGCAGTCCTTCAGAAATTCGATGATCCCCAGGACACCGATCGGCGAAGTGCAGACCAATGCTGTATATTTTTTCAGCGCCGGCCATTTTTTCTGCATTTCGCGATAATAATAGAGCTGCAGACTGTATGGCGGGGGACCATGCTGACGCCAGTCGTAAAATTGAAAGACATCGCGAGTGCTGAATTTGAAACGGAATTTTTCCGCCGCTGTCCGGAACGCAGCCATGATATCGGGACAAGCTCCTTCGGTGAGGTAGGCAATTTTTTTATGTCCGAGCTGCATCAGGTGCTTCAGCATGGCTTCCTGACCGGGATATTCGTCATAAGCAAGATGATAAATGAAGGGCAGACGGCCGAAATCCTGCTCCATGGAATGGATATCCAGCAGCACTGCCGGTATACGGTTGGAAATGAATTCATCCCGGAGTTCTTTATTCAGAAGTCCGCCGCCGATGATGGTGCCGTCGACCGAAGCCGACCCCAAAGTTTTTCTGACTTCCCGTGTCATGGTGTCGATATCGGAAACCGTGATGGGGGTAAGGACCAGATTGTAGTGATTCTTTTTCAGCTCCCGGGCGATCGTGTCGATCAGGACGGCATTGGATGGAATGGTCAGGTCCCTGGAGATGCTTCCCAGCAGCAGATTGACATTGTAACTTTTCCCGGACGCCAGGGATTTGGCCGACAGCTTCGGCTGATAACCGCATTCGTCCGCGATTTTCAAGATCCGCTGCCGGCATTCCTCACTCGCGGAAAAATTCGGATTTCCGCCCAGGATCCGGGAAACGGTGGAATGAGTTACTCCCGCCAGTTCCGCAATATCCCGCAAGGTAGCTTTTTTACCATGGCCCAATACTGTTTTTACCATATTTCCATCCTGCCGGCTGATGGCTTTTTTTGACTGAGGCAACCGGGTGCCTAAAAGGTAATATAGCATACACGGACCAGAAATCAAGCATGTCCGCCAAAAATAAGGATAATTTTGCCGAATCTACATGGATTTTTACCGGTATGAAGAGTATATTGTCCTTCATAAAACGCATATTTGTCAGGGAGATCGTGCGATATGAAAAAACTGGACGCTGTATTCACGCCGGTCCGGACTGCCGGAACGGAAGGTAATTATTTCTTCGATTTCGGGAAACACTGGTTTGCTGTGCTGGAGATCGAAGCGGAAACTTCGCAGGAACAGGAGATCACGCTCGCCGTCGGAGAAGTCTTGACTCCGGACGGTCAAATCAACCGCGAGCCCGGCGGCAGCCGGATCTATCAGGAGCAGAAAGTGCGGCTGAAACCGGGACACAATCACGTTGCCATGGAAATGTTCCATCCCGGCTACAACGGCGGCACGCTCCCGATCGAGCCCAATGCGGTGCCGTTCCGCTATGCCGAAGTTCGCGGCTTCACAGGTCCGGTCAAAGCGTTCCAGCATGCCTATTACTGCAATTTCGACGATTCCGCCTCGGATTTCGAATGCAGTTCGGACAATCTGAACACGATCTGGGAATTCTGCAAACACAGCATGAAGGCCACCACCCCGTTCGGCAAATTCATCGACGGCAACCGCGAACGGCAGGCCTACGAGGGCGACACCTATATCAACCAGCTCGGTTATTTCGTCTGCATGTCCGATCCCGCGATCGCCCGCGACACCATCGACCGGCTGTTCGCGTTCCCGACCTGGCCGACCGAATGGTGGCTTGCCATGATCCCGATCATCCATGATTATGTTCTCTACACCGGCGATCTGGAAAATGCCCGCCGCTGGTTCGAGCCCATGAAAAAGAAGACCCTGCTCGACGGCGTCTGTGAAAACGGTCTGCTGAATGTCGGTATTCTCCCGGCCGATTTCAAATGTCCCGGCTTCGGGGAAGGGGTCAAACTCCGTGATATCGTGGACTGGCCTGAACCCGAACGGGACGGTTATGAATTCGGCACTTACAATCTGGTGCCGAATTGCTGGCAGTATATGGCGCTGACCCGGACGGCGGAACTGGCGGTCCTGCTCGGCAAAGCATCCGAGGCGGCGCAATTCCGTCAGGCCGCGGACCGTTCCCGCCGTGCCATCCGTGAAACCATGCTCAAAAACGGTTTGTTCGTCGATAATCCGAAATCGGACCATACCGCTCTGCACAGCTGTATTTTCCCGGCCCTGTGGGGCGTGGCGGAAGAGTCCGAAAAACCCGCCATCCTGAAACTGATGCAGTCCAAAGGCATGGCCTGCAGTGTTTTCGGCGCCCAGTTCCTGCTGGAATGCTGTTACGAAAACCGCCTCGCCGATTACGGGCTCGAACTGATGCTTTCCGAGGGCCCGCGCTCCTGGAACAACATGCTCGCCAAAGGTGCCACGATCACGATGGAAGCCTGGGACGACTGTTTCAAGCCGAATCAGGACTGGAACCATCCGTGGGGTGCGGCGCCGGGCAATATCATCGTGCGGTATCTCTGCGGCATTCGTCCGCTGGAACCTGCTTTCCGGAAATTCCTGGTCGATCCCCAGCCGGGCAGCCTGAAATATTTCGAAGTCAAGACGCCGACTCCGCACGGTGCCATTCTGCTGGCGATGCCGGAACCCGGTCGTTATCAGCTGACCGTGCCCGAAGGCACGACTGCGGTTTTCCAGGGCAGGGAATACCCCGCCGGAAAACACGAGCTGAAGTAAGTCGAACTCCTGGAGACTTTCCGTTCAGTCTTTCCGGATCAGTTGCTGCCGGTAATGCAGGAAGACCAATAACGGTCTATTCTGCTCCCCGTTCCGGAAGAAGACCCCAGGAAACAGATATTGTATCTTGCCTGCCTGACCGAACTGGCATGTCCATCCGCCCAGCAGATGTTGCTGCTTTCCAGATGTCTGTCATGCGGCGAAGAGTTGGATGAACTGCCCGCTGAACCCCACAGATTGCTGAGGGTCTCTTCGGTCAGATTGACAACAAAGTTGGAGCCCGTATTTTTGACGCAATCTCCGAAAAGGACCTTTTCACCGGGATTTTTTACCATGGGGAGCTTGACACCAAATGCATCTTGTGCCGATGTATTTGCAAGTGCCCTCACGGTAGCGAATCCACAATAGTTATAGCCGTAAACATTTCTATACAGCAGTGCATTTTTGATATCATTCGCCGTATCGGGACATGTCAAGATATTGGTTCCTTGGAATTTGATAATATCCGCGGCAAGACACCAGTAGAGCTTTCTGGATTTGGAGTAGAGAGTATAAAATTGATTATATACGGCCCGCGAGTTGGAAAAAAATTCATGGTAGTCGTTCAGATACATTGCATTGAGCTGTCCATGCTGCTTCAGGTTGCTCAAACAGTCGATCGTGCGGGACTTGGCACGGGCTTTGTTCAGCGCCGGCAGCAGCATTCCGGCCAGAATGGCAATGATGGCGATCACCACGAGGAGCTCTATGAGGGTGAAACTACGCTTGCGTTCCGATGTCGATGGTTGATGGATGAAAGATGATCCGTTGTTCATTTTCTGTCTCCTTTAAAAAATGTTGATGTTGAGATCTTTTATTTTCCCGGTGAAAGAACTCTTCAGGTCTTCGCCGCCGCCAATGATCCCGGATTTTGGCCGCATCTGATTGCCGGTCACCTTCAGCGGAACACCGGATGTGCCGTTGAGGTCCACCCTGAAATTTGTCTGGTCGTAAACGACAGTCACATCATTCCACTTCCCCGGAATGAGTTTGCCTCTGGATTTAACGGAGGCCCTGCCGGAACCGACCTTCCAGAAACGGTTGTCCAGAAACATCTGCGCAATAAGGGTCCCATCGACGACTGCAAGCATGAATCCGTGGCTGCCGGAACCGAAAATATATTGTTTCTGTTTGAAGTGTTCCGGGACCCAGATTTTCATGCCGATTTTATATCCGGCGTGCATCGGTACGACCTGCATCGGGAGTGACACATGGGACAAATTGCCGAATTCCAGGCTCCAGCCGCCGTCCGGTTCCCGGATCCGGCGGGGCAGTTCGGGATAAGTCTTTTTTCCCCCGAACAGCGCATAAAACAACAGCGAACCATGCGAGAATTCGGCGGACCCGATCCCGGATGCCAGCGGCGTGCAGCCGTTCATGATCCCATAATATTTCTGCCCCGCCGGATTGGGGACGACTGTCCCTCTGCCGGGAGCGAAATCAAAGGTCATCGGGGTCAGCAGATTTTCGTCGGCGGAAACTTTGACCGCACTTTTGGCAGACTTGTCATATACATGGAAATCCCGTTTTTTCCCGGAGGGGACATAAAGCGATTTCTCCCCGCCGCGCCAGGTATTGCCCTGCTTGTCGATGACCCGCAGGGAAAATACGCTCTTCTTCACATCGCCGGGAATCACGAAGCAATCGAACGCGGCCTCTTTCCGGTCGAGATGTTCCGGGATTCGATACTGGCTGTTGTAACGCGACAGGACCATGTGGAGAGCATGTTTCGCGGAATAAAATCCTTTCACCTCTTTCTCCATGATCTCTTTCACGGGAATGTTTTCCTTGAAGAGCCCCGGAAGCTGAATGGCGATGACCGCTTTATCGACCTCTTTTTTCGGCAGACGCACAAAGAAAGAAATCGAGTAATTGGAAGGGTATCTCTTTCGTGTGAACGTCCAGGGGAATTTTTCCCCTTTGCCGGTCCGGGCGCCGGGCGCATTCCTGACATCGATGGTTATTTGGTAATCAAACTGGGCAAGACCTTGGAATTCGATGCGGACCACAGCCTCATCATCGCTTTCCCGCAGGGCGGGAAGCTTGTCCGCCATCCAGACCGTGTCGCTGCCGTCGAGGATCTCCGCCTGCGCCATCGGCACCGGACTGGTGATCTTCCCTTTCAGGCGCAGCAGGCCGTTTTCATACGGGGTAATGGTGTAATCGGCTTTGACCCCGGCGATCTGTTCTCTGAGCGGCTGTTTCGCCCACTGCCAGTCCCCGTTCCAGTCGGCGCGCAGTTCCTGCGCCCAGAAACTGTCGGGCGTGATGTATTTGCCGCCGTTCCAGCTGATTTCCAGATGCGGCTTCACCAGCTGATATTTGAGCAAATCCGCCGCGGGCAGGGTGAAGGTCGCCTCGGCGCATTCGGTCGATTTCAGGGGTTTCGGCTCGAAACGTTTGATGACGCTGCCCTTGACATCGGTCAGGGTGAGAGAAATCCGGTAATCCCGCGCCGGAGTCTGGTCGGGGATGTTGGTAACCTGATATTCCGCCGTTTCACCCGCCAGCAGCCGGCGGCGGTAGGACAGGATCATATTGGGAACGGCGAGGTCGTCGCCGGGAAAAGCGGTGAATTTTTCGCCCCGGATCTTTTCGGCGAAATACCGCGTCAGCCGCAGGGAACTCCAGCCGGTGTTGACCATGGGCCGGAAGCAGGTGTTTTCGTTGACTTCATCCCATTCCTCGAGCAGGCAGATGTCCGGACGAAGGGCGGCGACGAATTCCAGTTCCTTCCGGAAAGTGGCGACCCCTTCGGAGTCTTTGCTATAGGTCCAGCGGTAATGGTTCTCATGCCCCTGCATAAGCCCGTATGCAAGGAATTTGCCCTTGAATTCCGGTTCGGAAAAAATCTTATGCAGGATCGGGATCATCACTTTGAAACCGACCGAGGCATCCGTTCTGCCGTCTTTAATGAAGTGTCCTATGTCGGAAATAAGGACCCCGTCGCCGATCCTGAGCCGGGCGCGCATGTCCTCCGCCATGGCTTCGATGTCAGCGGCGGTCAACGGCCTCTTGTATGGGCTGAATTTATGCTTGTCGAAGAACAGCACATACGGGACCAGGGCGAATTTATCCCCGAATTTCGCCTGAAATACCTTCCGGATGTCCTTGATGTATCCGACATCGGTCACGGGCCAGTAAATAGTGATGACCGGCTTGCCATTGAAATGGTAGACATTGGGGGCCGCGAGCATCTTCTCGGCGATCGGGAGAAATTTCTCTTTGACGACTGTCATGGACCTCGGGATGTAAAACTCGCCGTGAAATCTCAAATTATTGTCCGAACTGGTCTTGATAAAAGTAGTGCGCCGAGGGCCTTGAAACAGCGTGGCGATGCCCGAAAGCTTGCCGCGTTCCAAAGCTCTTTTCAAGGCCTGGGCTTCCACGTCGCTCACCATTACGTCTTTCCGGTTGAACCGCGCCAGCCCGCTGTCCTGATACAGCGGACGGTCATACCAGCGGTGGAGGTAACTGGCTTGGCTCAGAGTGTATTTCAGCTGGGAGCGGGGGACGAACTCGGTCTGGTTGTTTTTCAGCCGGCAGCCGGCTGAAGCGGCGGTAAATTCGGCCAGTTTTGCTTCGGCGTCGGGAGCAAGCCGCCATCCGGTATAACTCGGCTCGGCAGACAAACTTCCGGAAAGGGCAATCAAAGCGGACAGGAAGAAACAATGCTTCATATTTTTTCTCCATAAGAGCCAAATACAAAACGTTTTTGGCTTTTCTTGTTAAAAAGCTGATTTTTTCAGCGTCAATCCCTTTTTGACGTATCGACTGTGATTTTTTCTTGAAAAAGTCACAAAAAAATCATGTTTCAGGGGATAAACCTCCTTACCAATCGCAATTGTTTTTTATTTTGAAATTACCGAACCTTTTTCAAAAGTTTTGGCTCTTGTTCGTTTAAAACTTATTTTTTCGGAGCTTATTTCTGTTCCTTTTCTTTTTCCCGTTCAGCAAAGATCTTTGCATCCGAGAGAGATACATTCCCTTCTACCTGTCCGTTATCCAGCGGATCATCCACATGCTTTTTCAGATCGATGAAAAGTCTGCGCATATCAATTACCCCGCCGATAGTAAACCAGAATGTGGTAATGAAAGCGGCTGCCGCCGGAACTGCGAGATAGACGATGAAAAAGTAATGTCCCCACCATTCCAGTTTCCATGGCGAAAAAACATTCCAGATCACGACCAGTACAAAAGTGACCAGAAAACGGTAAATGAAAGAGTAAATAAAAACACTCCAGCTGATGATTTTATCTCCCATTGTGTATTCGGGGGTGATACCGATCAATTTACCGATTGTGTTCCGCAAAGCCCAGCGTTCCTGCCGCTTGTTTTCACCGTCTGTATTATATATGCCGCGGTGCAGCATGCGGTCCAGATTGAATGGTTTTTTATAGGTAACCAGTGAACCGATGACATAAATGGCAAGACAGAATATCATGATGATGAAATTGATTTCCGTCGAATTGATCGGGAATTTGTGGGAGGACATCCTCCAGACGATCCACGGCTCGAACGGCCCCGAACAGGTCGAAAGGAATGTTGCAACTGCAGCGTCCCACTGATTGGCGACCAGCCAGGGATAAATCAGGGATGCCCAAGATCGCTGGAAGAATATAAAAGCCAATGACAATACCATACCGGATATCAACGAACTGAATGCCCCCACAGTATTGCCGAATCTGCTGTAAAGCCCGAAAAACATCATCGGCCCCGCTCCGATCCACATGGAGCAGATAATGGTCACGAACATATTGATATAGTCGAGCTGGTCCATAAAGAATGACCCGATAAACCAGAATAATCCGCATCCGACACAGGTCAGCCTTATCACCAGAACATGAGTTTTGGGGGAACAGCCTTTCTTGAAAAATGGTATAACGCAATCTTGTGAAATGGTCTGTGCCGCACTGAAGAGACGGGAATCATCCGTGGACAACATCATCAGCAGGACAAACAGCGCGAAAAGCCCCAGGAGCCCGGCTGGAAGCAGGGACCGGAGTGTCATCGGCAGCATCATCTGGTGGTATAATGTAAAGAACTCCTGGTAGTGCCGCTCTCCGGTGGGAGTCCCTTTCATTTCATCGTAAACAGCTTTGAGGTGAGGTGTATCTAAATTGACATCATGGGAAAGGGGCGCATCCTGCGGACGGGTCCCGCCGATCACATGGTCACGTGGCGGCAGACCTTGGAGTTTCATATTGATTTTCTGCCGCAATGCCGGATTGTCCTTTTCGACTTCCTGCAATACTTTTTTGCTTAACTCGTCCCGTATCCCTTTTGCCTGTTTTGCCATGGTCGGGTGATTGAAAGTCACGATTACGAGGATAACTAAAAGCAGATACAGAATTGAACTGAACATTCCCCGCCATGTACCCATAACGTTTGCCATTTTCTGTTCATGGGGTGTTTTTGCCGCGATACTGTATCCGGTGCCTACCCAGTTGGCACGGTTGATCACCGAACTATACAATGCGACGATCAATGCGAACATATTGAAATCCCGGAGACCGGCAACGTCATACGGGTTCAAAAAACTCTGGCTGGCAACCCGGTCTGTCATGGCCGGAACGACTACCTCGTTCCATGAGAATTTCATAAAGATAAATATTATGAATATAATCAGGATCGGATAAAAGAAAAAACCCTGAATTGTGTCCGTGACCAGAAGGGAAAGCGTTCCTCCGACACAACATATTGTCACACACATTGAAATCAGCAGCAGAGAAATAATCAGAAAAGTCGGAATTCGGATACCCAGAATATTCAGGTAATATGGCAGGTCAAGGTAATAAATCAAAAATCTGGAGGCTACTGCCGGGCAAAGACAATTTGCCAGCAGTTCGGCAATCGAACGCAATGCCGCAGCATAAATCCGCAATGGACGGTTGTAACGCATTTCCAGAAATTGTCCTAGACTCATAGCCTTCGTTTCCCGGAATCTGTAAATTACAAATCCAGTCAACCCAAGGATGATTCCTACCGGGGTAAGAATATTATTCCAGAAATTCATGGCAAAACCGGTCTTGTAGTGTGCTTCGGTAAAACCGATCACACTAATGACAGCCAATGCTTCCGCCAATGAACCCATCGACACAACGTATCGGCCGGCAACCCGCCCTGCGGCCAGATAATCTGAAACCCCTTTGATGTATTTTCTGGAATAAAATCCCATATACATTACGAATACCACAGGGACAATCATTATTGTCCAATCAATCCAATTCATTTCCGTTCCTATATTTTGCGGTTTTTTTGAATCTGGACCGCTGCTTTATGTGTCCTTGAAAAAGTCATGAAAAATCATGTTTCAACGTTCTACTTTACTTCGTTCCGGCGTTTTTACAACTAATGAAATGACATAAGAATCTAACGAAATGACAAAAAAATGCAGTTCCCGGTTTGTAAATTTCAATTCGGTGTTATAGATTACCGGAAAGGAGGATCCCCGATGATATCACTCAGTGAGGTCTGTTCGGTTTTGCCGAACAGCAGCAATACCGGCACCGGCGTTTCATCCGTGCCGCCGCTGATGCCGGAACGGCTCAACTTGTATTACCAAAACGGCGGGAATTTCAAACTGGGGGACTCGCTCTTCTGTCATGAATGCTTCAACCTCGTCTATATGATCTCCGGCAAACGTTCAGTCAATATCAACGACTGCACTTATATCCTTGAAAAAGGCGAATGCATCCTCATTCCGCCCTACGCCAAACATTCTTTCGGCAATCAGTTCCGCGAATTCGAATCCCTGATGGCGTCCTTTGTCATTTCGGGCGACAACAGCCGTCTGGTCAATATCGCCGCCCAGAACTGGCGTCTGAGCGGCAGGGAAGTGAAGACGCTCCGCAGCATCATTGCCTGTTATCAGGGCTGGATCAAAGGTGATTTTGCCGCCGCCGAGGAAACGGTCTGCCGTTTTGCCATCCTGCTGCGGCAGTTCCAGAGTATTGCCTCGCCGGAACTCAAGGAACGGAAACTTTCCGATGCCGAACTGCCGCTGCTGAACCGGATCACCGCTTACCTCGCCGCCAACCGGAACCGCCATGTCACGGTGGCAGAACTTTCCGCCAAACTGCATGTTTCCGGGAGCACGCTCCGGCAGACTTTCCGCAAGAAAATGAATCTTTCGATCGGACATTACCAGCTGGTGCGCCGGCTCATGCAGGGCACCCTGCTGCTGAAATCCACCGATTTGAGCGTGGCGGAAATCGCCGAAAAAGTCGGCTTCGCCTCCGCCAACGGCTTCATGCTCGCCATCAAACGGGAATGTCACGGCGCCACGCCGAAATCTTTCCGCAAAGGCGGGAAAAAGTGATCCGCTGCGTGTTTTGGTTCCGTCCCCGGCAGTAAAAACCGGCGAAAATGAACATTCCGCGGTTGATGTTTTCCGGTTTGAGCGGTATATTAACGGACAAATGAACGAATGGTGCATGCATGACACTCCGTGAAGCAGGTGAAAAATTAGAGCAGTTTTTTCTGGAAGTGATCCGGGAAAAACGGCATGACGCGGCGGGCACATTTCTGAAAGCCATCCTTTTTCTGGCGTCTCGTATCTATCAGCGCGCCGTCATGTTCCGGCTCTGGATGTATGACAACCGGGTGATCCGCAACCGCGCGATCGGCTGTCTGGTGGTCAGCATCGGCAATGTGACCTGCGGCGGGACCGGGAAAACACCGGTGGTGGAAGTGTTTGCGCGTTCGCTGAGCCAGAAGGGCCGCCGGGTGGCGGTCCTGAGCCGCGGCTACCGCAGCCGGGACCGGTCGCTGCTTTCGAAACTGCAGAAGAAATTCTCCTCGAAGAAAATGGAAGTGCCCCCGCGGGTGGTGTCCGACGGGCAGAACCTGCTGCTGGATTCGGTCCGCGCCGGGGACGAGCCGTTCATGCTGGCGTCCAATCTCAAAAATGTGGCGGTGCTGGTCGACAAGGACCGGGTGAAATCCGGTCTTTATGCCATCGAGGAATTCGGCACGGACACGCTGATCCTGGACGACGGATTTCAATATCTGAATCTGAAAGCGCACATCAATATCCTGCTGGTGGATTCGACCGCGCCGTTCGACAACCACCATGTCCTGCCGCGCGGACTGCTGCGCGAACCGATCCGGAGCATCCGCCGGGCGGATTATATTTTCCTGACCAAATCGGACGGCTCACACAAGCTCCGTCATCTGAAAGCGTTTCTCCGGCGGCAGAATCACCATGCCGAGATCATCGAATGCTGTCACAAGCCGCAATACCTGGAGGACGTTTACCAGAAGGGATACCGGCTGCCGCTGGAATACCTGAAAGGGAAAAAAGTGGCGTCGATCTCCGCGATCGCCAATCCGGGGAGTTTCAATGCGTTCCTTTCCGAGCTCGGCAGCAATATCGTGGAAGAGATCCATTATGCAGACCATCACCGCTACCGTCAGCAGGAAATGATCGATTTCATCAACGCCGCCAAAGCAGCCGGCGCGGAATTGATCATGACCACGGAAAAAGATGCCGTCCGGATGCCGCGTCTGGACCGGCGCGATATCCCGATCCTCTTCCTGCGGGTGCAGATCGACATCCTGAGCGGACAGGAAAACTTCGATCAGTGCATTTCCCGTATCTGCTTTATCTGATGTGATGTCCCGCATATCGGTTGATGAAAATCCCGGATTTCGGATAAGTTTTCATGTTTTCAGCTGAATATCCCTCGATTTTATATCGCTTTGTTCTCCGTATCAGTTGATGAAACGTTCCGATCCCCAGATTGAATTTGCGAAAAATCATTATCGGCATTCCAGCCGCATCAATCTTCTTCCCGATTCGAAATGTAATTTGATGGAATTATCCATACTGGTACGTACCAGTATATCAGACAATTTTTCAGTTCGAAATCGATTCTTTCCCGGCATGAAACATCTACTGGTATGGACAACCGTACCAGTAGATGTTTTTTAATTTCCCGCGCTGTATTATCCAGTCCAAAAAGTCTTAACTTTTATATTTTTGAGATTATATTACTACCGTGTCAGCAATTGAGCACGAATTACTGGCACTGCGAGAAGAAATCAATCGGACTTGATTTATTGCAAAAAAAAACTTGCCGGACGATATCCTGACAGGCTGAAGATGAAGGGTTGAATCAGTTTTTCGGCCCGGGTTGGGAACAGTGTCTTATCTGAAGAAACATCCGGGTCCCGGTTCCGTCGGGCAGTTCGAAAAGTTCCGTGCCGCGGAACGATCCTTTTTTCCATTTTTTCAGGAAATCCAGCTCGGATTCATATTGTTCGCGGGTGCGGTAAACGATCAGGGAACCGTCCGGTTTCAGGAATGACATGGCTTCCCGGATCAGGACGTCCGCGGAGGCCACTGCCCTGGCGAAAACGGCATCGTACCGGCCTTTGAACGGCGGTTTCCGGCCGAGTTCATTGCCGCGTCCATGGACAGCCTGCAGATTGGACAATGCCAGCTTATTCGCGGCCGACTGCACGAATCGGATCTTTTTCAGGGTGGAATCGACAGAAGTCAGAGAGATCTCCGGGAAAGCGGCAGCCAGGACGAGGGAGGGGAAACCGGCGCCGCAGCCGAGATCGAGCAGCGCGGCGGGGCGGCTGAACAGGTCGGGGAAATACCGGACCGGCGACAGGGAATCGGCAACGTGCAGACTCCAGAATTTTTCCGGCGGAATGGCGGTAAGGTTTACCTGCTGATTGGTCTCATACAGGAACTCGCCGAGCAGCGCCATTTTCGCGGTAAAGGCATCAGTCCGTTCCTGCAGACATTGCCGCAGAAAAGCCCCGGCAGCCGGCGAAGGAGAGCTGAAACTCATTTGCCGATTCTCCCGGTCTGCTGAACCAGCAGGATCAGGGCGGAGAGCATCCAGAGGAACGAAAAGACCGCGCCGGTCAGCCTCCATTTCTTCTTCGTACACATGGCCCGGAAGGAATCCCGGAGACAATAGGGTTTGGCGGCGATGTAAATGGCATAGGTGCCGGCGGCGAGACTCATCAGGGCAAAGAACGAAAGGCCGGCGAGATCGGCAGTATAAGCTTCATTCAGTCCGGCGTGGACCAGCAGGATGACAGCACCGGCCGCGGCGCGGGCAAAAAGATGGTCCAGATAAAGATAACACAGCCCGGCCAGGATCAGAGCCGCGGGAATCAGCCAATATAGATTCTGTTCCGGAGAAAACAGCGGTTTCACATTCGGGATGAAAGCCAGCAGGGCGATCAGCCCGAGAATCCCTCCTGCGGTCCGATTGCGGGGGAGTTTTTCCCAGCGGGGAAGATTTCCTTCATTCATTTTCAGAAAGAAAATC
>JAZUCR010000079.1:0-7317 GCA_045639225.1 Victivallales bacterium | reverse complement strand
GAAAGCAATTCCGGCTGCGATGTCGGAAAACCCGTGGAAAAAAACTGATTCGCGTTAGCGCTGACTGTCACGGCGGCTCGATCTTTAGTTGAATTTCCCCGGCGTCATGGCGAGATACGGGCGGAAAAACCGGGTCAGTATGTGACCTCTTTGCGCGAGAACTTCCGAACAATTTCGGCCAGGCGTGACATTTCTTCCGGGGATGGCGGCTCGACATCCGGCATGGTATCCGCCCTGCCGCACATTCGGTATTTGTCCCGGGCCAAGGCATGATAGGCCAGAAGCCGGATGCCTTTCACCATCGGCAGTCCGGACAGGAAGCGTCCTGCCGCCGCAAATTCGCTTTCTTCGTCATTGCAGCCGGGAATAACCGGTATACGGATTTCCACCGGGACATTCAAATTGCCCAAACGGTGCAGATTTTCCAATATTTCTGCGTTGTCTCGGCCGGTATTGCTCCGGTGTTTTTCCGGGTCCATTCCCTTGATGTCATACAAAATGAGGTTGGTGAAAGGCAGGACGTTTTCGAACGCGGCAAAGTTTACCATCCCGCAGGTGTCGAGCGCAGTATGAATTCCGTTCTCCCGCAGGAGACGGAAGAACTTGAGGGCGAAACCATGGTACAGCAGGGGTTCTCCCCCCGACAGGGTCACGCCGCCTCCTGACTGAATGAAAAACTCCCGCTCCTTGACGACTTCTGCGAACACGGTTTCCGCCTTGACTTCACGACCGCACAGCGTCAGAGCCCCGGCAAGACAGATGTCGGCGCACTTCCCGCAGCAGGAACAGCTGCCCCGGTCAAAAATATGATGCCCGTCGTGAAAGGCATGTGCCCCGCTCGGACAGCCAGGAATACATGCTCCGCAATGTTGGCAGAGGTTGTCGCGGAAGAGCAGCTGACGCTCTGCGGAAATGCTTTCCGGATTGTGACACCAGCGGCAGCGCAGCGGACAGCCTTTCAGAAACACGGTATCCCGGATGCCAGGCCCGTCGTGCAGGGTCAGTCTCCGAATGTCTGCCAGCAATGCGGTCGGTTTCATGGTCACTCCCCCTTGCTTTCGGCTTCCCGGATGAGGCAGTCCTGCATTTCCTTGCCGAGATCAATGAACCGGACATTCCAGCCGCAGAGTCTGATCTGGAGATTCCGATACATTTCCGGTTCCCTCTGCGCCGCCCGCAATTCCTGCGGGGAAAGGATGTTGAAGTGCATGAACGCTCCGCCTTTGCTGCAGAAAGTCCGGAACAGATTTTCCATGAATTTTGTTCCGAGATTACCCGCAACGCTGGAAACCGGCAGCATCATATCCAGTACCGAACCGTCCGCAAGCCGGGAGTGATCCAGCTTGGTGACGCTGCCGATCAACCCGGCGGCTCCTTCAACATCGCAGCCGATCGTGCTTCCGGTGTTCTTGGAGATCGGGTCCCCGGCATGGCGGCCGTCGGGCGTTGCCCCGGTCCGCTTGCCATAACTCATACACCAGTCGATCGACCACAGCCCCATCTGAAAGTGCCCCCCCTTGGCATTGGAGCGTTTCTCGATAGTTTCCGCAACCGCGGCAGCAACTGTACGGGCGATGTTGTCCGCCCGCTCATCATTTGTACCCCATTTGGGCGCCCGCTTCAGCGCGGTGAGACGGAGCTGTTCATGATCACGCCAGTTCTCCTTGAGGATTGCGCAAAGTTTGGCGAACGACACCAACTTGTGTTCGAACACCAGATATTCGATCGCTGCCAAAGCATCGGTCACGGTGCCGATTCCAGCGCACATGATCCCGCTGGAACAGTATTTGCTTCCACCCGCAGCCGCATCCACTCCACGTTCCATGCATTCGGTCATGGTCCCGGATATGGCGGTGGCCGGATTGATCTCGCTGCAGTGCGGCTGCAGAAGATTGATTCGATCCATCATCGAGTTCAGCGCAGAACGCAGAATGGTCAGGAATCGGTCGATCACTTCCGCCGAATCCTGCGGCGCGAAAAAAGGATCCATCAACGGTTCCAACGCCTTGGCCATGTTGATGGTCCCGGTCATGGAACAGCACATCTCCTTGCCCATGATCGCCGGCTCATAACAGCCGATCGGCACGAAGTTCGGCAGGTCTTCCGGAGCCTTGCCGTTGCGGAGGAATGCTTTCCGCACCATGTCCTCGTTGATGAAAAGGATGGCGCTGGTACCCTCCTTCACACAGGAAAACGCCAAGTTCAGAATCTCCGCCGGTGTCTCATCGTTGACCCGGAGCGAAAATTTAGGATCGACCGCCTTCAGACGGCGAAAAGCGCGCAGGGCAATGGGCGTCAGTGCATTGCATCCGTCGTGTCCGTCCGGCATCCGTCCACCGAAGCAGAACGGCACCCCGACAAACCGTCCCCCGGACTGGGCTTGGCAGCGGGAAAAATAAATCAGCAGCAATTCTTCCGCGTTGCGCTCGGTGAGGATCCCTGCGGCAAGGTCGTGCTCGTAAAAGGGCAGATACTGTCGGTCGAATATCCCCATGGAGCGAACCAGCTCGCCCTCCATTTCCTGAACATCACGGTACACCCATGCCAGTTCCAGCGCCTGCTGAAGCGTCTCGGGTGCATGATTGGTCAGAAACATTACCATGTCCGCGATGTCATGCCGGTTTTCGGCCGCCGCAGCCTCCGCCAAGCGGCGAAGATATTTCCGGATTGCCCCGAAGGTTATGATGACCGCCTCGTAGAACGGCGATGATGCGCTTCTCCGGTAATTTTCCGCACGGGCGATGATTCCGGGTATGCCCAGAGTCAGCAGGGAATCCCAATCAGGGGACGTATGGCTCGTATCGACTTTGCTGTCGAAGTATCCGTTGGCATCATCTGCGCATTTTTTCATCCATTCCTCATGTCCTAGGGCCTGTTCGGAGAGGATCGCATTGCGCTCGCTGGAAATTTTGGATATCTCGTTTGTCCGTTCGCAGACGGAGGCAAACGAATCGAAGGCATTACAGGCAATCCGGATATTGGACAGGGCGTATTCCAGCATCCGGGCCTTGGTGAGCGAATATGGATCATGTCTTAATTCGCCGCGGCTGTAGATCCGCCTGATCTCCAGCGCCACCTCGCTTTCCGGAAGCCCGGAATGCCATTTTACAGTCTGATATTGGTTTTCGAATCTTTTCCGGTATTTCTCAAAATCAACTGTCTGCAGCAATCTCATGATCGGTGCTCCTGTCTTGTTCGTCTGTTCGTCGGTTAATATAGTGCCAGGCAAAAATAGTGCAATGACAAAAAAAGTATTTATTTTGTCTTTTTCTGTAAATATTATTTGATTTCCAGCAAGATTTGCGATATACTACCGACAGCTTTTATGGAATATGCGATGAGTGAAATTTCTTTTGACAACAAGAGGCTCGGACAGCTTGCCAACCACTGCCGCCTGACCGTAAGCCATGCTTTCTGCGGAAACTACTATGGACGATGGCAGAGTATGCTGGCTGTGAACCGGCTGATTTATGTTTTCGCGTCCGGGCCGGAATGCGGCAGCATCACTGATGACCGGGGCAGTTCTCCGCTGTTTCCCGATTCGTGGATATTCATTCCGGCTCAGCACCGCGTCCTTCACGATCAGAGAAGCGGACTGCGGCTGATCTCCATCCACTTCAATGTGGAACTGTACTCCCATGTGGAGTTGTTCGCCGGATGCAGAAAGATGTTGAACGGATATGCCCCGGAATACAGGACCGCATTTCAGGAATTGGCACATCGGGAAACCGGACTGATGGAAGCATTTACGTTACAGAATGTCATTTGGCGGATATTGGCCGAGACAGTCCTGCCGCAATTCCCGGCACTGGAACCGATCGAAAACCGCTGGCGGAAATTTGCCGCGCTGTTGGAAAAAATCAGCCATACCCCCGAAAAAAATCTTTCCGTCACGGAAATGGCGGCGCTGATGAAGATGGGAAAGGAGTCGTTTATCAAGCATTTCGCAGCGGAAACCGGAGAATCGCCTAAGGCGTTCTTCAACCGTCTCCGGGCGGCGGCCATCGCCAGAGAACTGAGCGACCCGGCTGTTTCGATCGGCGAAACCGCAGAACGCTTCGGATTCAGCAATACGTTCTACTTCTCACGCTTCTTCAAGCGCTACTTTGGCGTGGGACCTCAAGCCTACCGGAAACAGATTCCCGCACTGCGTCATGGACGGTGACTTGGCTGCTCTGCGTGAAAAATCAATCCGTCGGAAGAACCTTATCCGGCCAGCCTGGATCATCCGCCGGCGGATATTCCCGGCTGTTTAAGCGTCATTCTTCGGTTCGGCGGAAGAGCTTGCGGTAGTTGTTCGGGGTGGTGCCGTAACGTTTCCGGAAAAGCCTGCCCAGATAATTGCCGTCGCAGAAACCGTTGGCGACCGCGATCTCGTCGATGGACCGGTCGGTGTTTTCGAGCATTTTCCGGCTTCTTTCCAGCCGCAGCATGATGCAGTAGCCGGTCGGGGAAATGCCGACGGTTTCTTTGAATTTGTGCGCGAAGCTGGAGACGCTCATACTGCTTTCGCGGGCCGCTTTCTCGATGGAAAAATGCTGTTCCGGATTCGCTTCCATGGCGGCAATGGTGTTGAATAGCCGTTCGGC
This sequence comes from Victivallales bacterium, assembly GCA_045639225.1. Classification (GTDB taxonomy): domain Bacteria; phylum Verrucomicrobiota; class Lentisphaeria; order Victivallales; family UBA1829; genus SIG94. The sequence continues at coordinate 2,728 of JAZUCR010000079.1, read as the reverse complement.
ATGGAAACTCGGCGAATTTTTCAGGCTGCCGAACTTGCCGTCGAAGATGATGAAAAGCAATTCCAGAAACGCGATCCGGACCGCCAGCTGCTGGCTGGGATAGGAACCGTATAGCGCCTGCTGCAGTTTTTTCACCGACGTTTCCGCTTCCTGAAAAAACACCGGGGTGAGATGCAGCATGTTGATCCCGAATTTGCGGTCGGGCGCAAAGAATTCCGGATAATGCTTGAGCGGCATCAGATCCTGCCGCAGCGGATCGAAATAATCCCAGCCGACGCAGATGTTGTAAAGACGGAAATTCCGGCAGGTATGGTAATAATGATGTTCCCCGTTGAGAATGGTGAAAACGTCCCCTTTGATCACGGAGGTGCGCAGTTCGCTGCCGTCGTCGTTCCGGATGGTGTGTTCCCCGTATCCCTGGCGGATGATGGCGATTTCCATGTAATCATGGCCGTGCATCGGCGAGGTCGGTCCCTGATAGGAATCGCGCACGCAGACGGGGATGCCCGGCGGACATTTCATCGTCTTGATCGAATAAGAATACATAAACACTCCGGATCACAGGTTCAGACTGTCTGATTCCAACTGCGTTGTGGGATAATATAAACTGACAACGGCGGTTTTCACGAATGAATCTGCAAAAAAAACGCACATTTCTGCAAAAAACGGGCAAATGGACAGTCTTTCGAAGTCTGTTTCGCAAGATATTTCCACATTTTTCGGTTCGGAATAGAATTATTGCAGGATCATGCGATTCTTTTGCAGATTAATCAGTGATTTTCCCGGCGGCATGAGATATATTATGAGCCGGATAGAAAAATATCAGCATGGAGATAACTTTCAGCGTTATGGATATTGCCGCTTACTATTTTCCGAATTATCACCTGGACGCCCGCAATGAGGCGCGTCACGGCCGGGGCTGGACCGAGTGGGAGCTGATGAAGTGCGCCCGGCCGCGTTTCGAGCGGCACGACCAGCCGAAGATCCCGCTCTGGGGTTATGAGGATGAGGCCGATCCGGCCGTGATGGCGAAGAAAATCGCCGCCGCCGCGAAATATGGGATCGATGCTTTCGTGTTCGACTGGTACTGGTATGAAGGACCGTTTCTCCAGCGTGCGCTGGATGAAGGTTTCCTCGGTGCGGAAAACTGTCGTGAACTCAAGTTCGCCCTGATGTGGGCGAATCATGACTGGATGGACCGTCACCCAGTGGGTCGGCAGGATGCTTTTCATGCGCCGCTGCTCTATCCCTGGTCGAGCACCCGGCAGAATGTCGGCGAAGTCTGGCAATACCTGATCGAAAAATATCTGACCCAACCGAATTACTGGACGGTTGGCGGTCTGCCGTATTTTTCGATTTACGCGGTGGACCGTTTCATCAAGCAGATGGGCGGACCCAATGAGGCCGCCGCCGTGCTGGCGGAATTCCGCGGACTTGCCCGGAAAGCGGGTCTGCCGGGGATCCATATCAACGCGATCTGGTTCGACAATCTGGAGACTACCCGTTCGCTGGCGTGTCCGCCCTCGGAATGGGTCACGAAAATCGGATTTTCCAGCTACACCAGCTACAACAATGTGTTTACCACGCCGGTATGGCGCGAATCGTTCCCGCGGATATCCTTTGCGAAAGCGTGCCGGGAATACCACGAACTGGCGGTCCGCGCCATGAAAAAACTGCCGGCACCGTATCTGCCCGTGCTCACCGCCGGATGGGATTCCTCGCCGCGGACGGTGCAGAGCGAAGTCTATGAATTTCTGGATGTTTATCCGTATTTTCCGGTGATGGAACCCGATCCGGAAGCATTGGAAGCCGCGCTCGGAGATCTCTGCGCACTCGGTCCGGAAGCGGTGTTCATCAATGCCTGGAACGAATGGACCGAAGGCAGTTATATCGAGCCGGATGAGAAAAACGGTTTCGCCTTGCTGGAAGCGATTTCGAAAGCTCTTGGAAACAGATCGAAATAAAGAAAGGAAGGTATCTGATGAGTTGGTTCGAGAAAACAGGGAAGAGAGTTGTTTGCGGAGTATTCGCTCTTGCCGTTCTGTGCATCGGCGCGGCGGCTCTGGCGGCGGAGATCCCTCCGAAACTGCAGGATGCGTCGGTCATCCCGAATTTCCAGATCCCGAAGTCCGGCGATGAACGGATGTTCAGCCTGCCGCAGCTGCCGCCGAAACCGGGAATGATCACAGTGCTGCGCTGCCGCATGTCCAGCTTCGGCGGAGGAGGATGCAACAACTGCGCCCGGGTGACCTTCAACGACACGCCGCTGGGTATGATCACCGCTTCCGGACGTCCGCGTCTGCTCTTCCGCGATCTCACTTTCCACCTGAAGGAAAAAGTTTTCAGCCATATCGAATTCAAGATCTTCAAAGGCTCCAACGTCATTCTGCCTTTTGCCAAAGACTGCGATGATGCCGACGGCAGAACTACCGACGACCTCGGTTCCTGGTTCGTTTTCGATCTCTCCGATGCGGCGAATCCGGTGGATGTCAACACGGTCACTTTCCGTAATATCCGGGTCGATCTCGGCGGCAACAACACCCTGTCCGTTCAGGATATCTCCGTCGGGTATCTGCCGGTTGCCATGCTGCCGAAAGTGAAAATGAAAACGATCAACCCGGAAAAGAGTTTCAAAAACTTTACGGCGAACGGGACCCGGATCGATCTCTACCGCAGCGGCGGTTTTTCCGTGTCGTTCCCCGGCTTGCCTGCGTATGCGGTCGAAACC
>JAZUCR010000078.1:0-4224 GCA_045639225.1 Victivallales bacterium | reverse complement strand
TGTTCGAAGGCTTTGGCGACCGGATCATGGGGTCCGGCGTCTCTGACCGCCGCGGCAAGCGTTTCGCGGGTGAAATTGAGCCCGGTCATTTCGGAAATGAGCTTGACGTGTTTTTCGCAGTAGCAGGTGTCGTCGAACATGCGCATATCGTCATCGCCGAGCGTGAAATCGGGATGTTCCTCGCACAGGGTGCCGACGCAGAAACGGATGTAATCGAGGAACCGGCTGTCCAGCGGACAGCAGCGGTGCGTTACGGTACCGTCGGCTTTGACGATGCGGTCGGCTTCGATGGCGCATTGCGGAGTGAGGTTCCAGTAGCCGCCGTGTCCGAGCGTGGTCTGGAAGAGGATGCCGAGTTTGATCCCCGGTTCGCTTTTCAGCAGTTCTTTGAGCTTGCGGAAAGATTCTTTCTGGATCCTGACTTTGTCATAAATATCATCGCCCTGCGGATGCAGCGGATAGCTCATGGCGTAATATTCGATCCCGGTCGTCCGATACCGGTTGCGGATCAGGTCGGCCAGGTAAGCTTCCCGGGTAGCGAAATTGGGGATGATGGAGATGAAAAACGGCTTGACAAGTTCTTTCGATCCAGACATGATGACACCTTTCGAATGTTCAGCGTTTACGCAGCTGTAATATAGGCGGTGCCGTGGAAAAATCAAGTATCTGCGGAAGACTTTTGCGGAATAAGCGTTTATCCGCAGCCCGTCGTCCGGCAAATATGCTCCGGATTTTCGGCCCGGCTCTTGAAAATGGCTGAAGGGGTGATATGTTTACGCAAAAGAAAAGATTGTCAACGTCAAGTCAAGGAGAACAGGATGGATAAAAAAAATTTTGATATTTTCAAGAACCGGGTCAAAAAACTGGCGGAAAACAATTTTGCGGATATTTACCCGGAATCCATGTATCTGGATGCGGAATATGCGGTCAGCACGGACCCCGTGCCGTTTGCCGACCGTCTGAAACTGCATTATCATCCGATCGGCGAGGGCGAAGTTTGGGGGCGGACCTGGGAAAGCGGCTGGTTCCATGTGACCGCGACCGTGCCGGAATCCTTCGCCGGGAAAGAGCTCTGTCTGCGCCTGAATACCGACGGCGAACTGCTGCTGTTCGATCCGAACGGAGTCCCGCTTTACGCCTTGACCGGCTACAGTGTATTCGATACCAAATTCTTCAAAGATACTTACGTGCTGGGAAAACTGAAACCGGGCAGCCGGATCGAATTCTGGTTCGAGGCTGCGGCCAATCATCTTTTCGGTGCTCATCTGCCGGGACCCGAAGCCCGCAATCCTGCTGCGCCGCTGGGCTATTATTCCCCGGTGATCCAGAATCTGAAACTGTGCGTATTCGACCGTCAGGTCTGGCTGTTCCTGCTGGAAATGGAAACTCTTTCCGGTCTCCTGGAAACCCTTGGAAACGAGGATTACCGCGGCCGCCAGCTGCTTTATCAGCTGAATAAGGTGATGGACCTTTACGCGTTCAATCCCGCCAATGCGCCGGCCGCGCGGAAACTGCTCCGGGATACGGTATTCCGGCTGAAAGCCGAAGACGGCGCGCTGACCGCCAACACCATCGGTCATGCCCATATCGATGTGGGCTGGCTCTGGCCGGTGCGCGAAAGCACCCGCAAGGCCGCACGGACTTTTGCCAGCCAGCTCGCGCTGATGCAGCATTACCGGGATTACAAATTCGGCGCCTCGCAGCCGTATCTTTATATCCAGGTCAAAAAGAATTATCCGAAACTTTTCGAGAAGATCCGCAAACGGGTGAAGGAAGGCCGCTGGGAACTGCAGGGCGGCATGTTCGTCGAGGCCGACTGCAATCTGATCTCCGGCGAATCCATGGTCCGCCAGTTCCTGCACGGCAAAAACTTCTTCATGGATGAATTCGGCGTGGATGTCCGCACCGTCTGGATTCCCGACGTGTTCGGCTATTCCGCCGCCATGCCTCAGATCATCCGGAAAGCCGGATGCGATTATTTCCTCACCCAGAAGATCTCCTGGAGTCAGATCAATCATTTTCCGTATCACACCTTCAACTGGCACGGGATCGACGGCAGCCGCGTCATCACCCATTTCCCGCCGGAGGACACCTACAATGCCGAACCTTCCCCATCCGGCCGGATCAAGGCGGTCAACCAGTTCAACGAGGCGGATTTCCTGCCCGGATTCATGAGTCTGGTCGGGATCGGCGACGGCGGGGGCGGTCCGACCGAAAATTATGTGGAACGCTGCCGTATCCTTGCCGATCTGCGCGGCTGTCCGAAATCGCAATGGAAATTCGCGTCCGAATTCTTCCGCGAAATCGAAAAATATCAGGCCGAACTGCCCGACTGGCACGGTGAACTGTATCTGGAACTGCACCGGGGCACGCTGACCACGCAGAGCCGGACCAAGCGCGGCAACCGCAAATGCGAACAGACGCTGGCCGCGCTGGAATTCCTCGCCTCCGCACTGCCGCCGGACCAATGGCCCCGCCAGACGCTCGACATTGCCTGGAAAACTTTGCTCCTCAATCAGTTTCATGACATCATCCCTGGTTCGTCCATCCGGCTGGTCTATGAACGGACCGAAAAAGAACATATCCAGATTCTCCTGGCCGCCAAAAAGGAGATCCTCGCTGCCTGCTCGAAACTGTTCCGCAAAAAAAACAATTCCGCGGTGCTGATCAACACCCTTTCGAATGTCTGGACCGGTCTGGCCGATCTGCCCGATGAATGGGCCGGCTGCGCCGTGCTGGATGAAGACGGCAATGAACTCCCGTCTCAGCTGATCGACGGCAGACCGCGCGCCGCTGTTTCCGTTCCCCCGGGCAGCTGCCTCACCGTTACCAAAGGACTCCGGAAATCCGATCCGGTCCGCGACACCGGCAAACGCATCCTCGAAAATCAGCTGGTCCGCTACGAGTTCGATGCGGCGGGACATCTGGTCAGCGCTTTCGACAAGGAACTGAACCGAGAATTTCTCGCCGGCGAAGGCAATGTGCTTTCTCTTTACAATGACCGTCCGATCAAATATGAAGCCTGGGATGTGGATATTTATTATCCGCGCGACCAGAAGGGGATCGTGCAATGCGTCACTGCGGGGACCGTTCAGCACGGGCCCGCGGCCGATACCATCGAATTCTCTTACCGCACGGAAAAATCGGAATTCAAACAGCTGGTCGTGCTCGCTGCCGGTTCCAAACGGCTGGATTTCACCACCTGGGCCGACTGGCATGAATACCGGACGATGCTGCGCGTGGCGTTTCCGACCACGGTCGTTTCGGAAACCGCCTCGTTCGATATCCAGTACGGCTATGTGACCCGGAACACGCACCGGAACACCAGCTGGGATCAGGCCAAATTCGAGGTCTGCGGCCAGCGTTATGCCGACCTTTCCGACCGGGACTGCGGCGCCGCTCTGCTCAATGACTGCAAATACGGCTACTGCGTCAAAGATTCCACCCTCGACCTGGCGCTGCTGCGTTCTCCGGTCCATCCGGACCGTTACGCCGATCAGGGCCGCCATCTTTTCACCTACAGTTTCCTGCCCCATGCGGGGATCCTGCCGGACAGCAATGTCATGGAAGAGGCCGCCAATCTGAACCGGCCCGTGCTGCCCGCGGACGGTTTCCAGACGGGCAAATTCAAAGCGCCCTGCCGGCTGGAATCCGACGGCATCCGGCTGGAGGTGGTCAAGCGCGCCGAAAAGGATGATTCCCTGATTCTGCGTCTGGTGGAGATCCGCGGCCGTCATTCGTGCGGCACGCTCCATTTTGCCGCCAAACCGGCCCGGGTTTCCGAGACCGATTTGATGGAATGGAAAAAAGGCGCCGCCCTGCCAGTCCGCAAGAACAGTCTCGATCTCCAGCTGAAACCGTTCGAGATCCTGACCCTGCGTGCGGAATTCGGCAGAAAATAAAAGGGCCTGGCGCCGTTTGTCCTGACCGGCCGGTTTTTTCGAAAAAAATCGTTTCATTCCCTTGACAATGAAATGAACGGATATATATTAAGAATTTATCCCTAAATAACAGCAAGTTTCCGATAAATTATGACAGCTGCCGCCAAGTGCAGCAATGCTTCATATGACGAGCTTGTCTTTCCGTATCGGACGAGCAATTTACGAAATCTGTTGAACCACGAATGAGCGACCTCAACAATCCAGCGTCGTGCTTTGTAGCCATTTTGAATAGCCACTTTTTCTTCGCTACGCGGACGAATGTGCGGGATATAGTGATGTTTTC
>JAZUCR010000077.1:0-2229 GCA_045639225.1 Victivallales bacterium | reverse complement strand
ATGCCAAGCAAGATTCCGGCAAACAAAACCGCGAATTGTTTCCTTTGGTTCATTTTATCTTTTCCTTTCTGTGGATCGTTGAAATATCAAGTTCGGTTTGAACATTTGACGCAGCATTTCATTCATATCGGAAAAGCAAAGTGTCAGGGCCCTTTGTTTCGATTTCGATATGATCGGTCTCAAAATATTGTTGTCCGCTGAAAAGTTCTGTCACGCGGCGGCTTTTTTTCGGCAGATTCAACGTAACTTTCCGGGCTTTGTCGATATGGATTGCCGCAAGGCGGCCGTTCGCATATACCGGTAGGGGTGTTTCACACCAGCAATGGACTCTGGCATACTTTTCGATCTTACGCAGGTCCGGTTCCGCGGCCTCGCCCGGATTCGGCATATAGACGAAATTGCCGTTGTAAACGATCTCTTTTCCGCCGAATGGTGCACCGGCAAGTTTCCGCATGTGTTCCGGATCCCATTTGCCGTTGTGGATGATCCCCGGGCCGTAGAGCCAGAGAATGGTCCGTCCTTCCGCCAGTTTCCGGATTTTCTCCAGTTTTCCGTTGTCCAGATCGAACGGATGGCAGAGAATGATCAGCCGGGTCTTCGAAAGATCCATTTTCTCCAAGTCATTGAAACTCGCGGTGGTATACATTCCTCCCGCGGATGCCAGCGCCCGGCGGACCGGAGATACGAATTGATCGCACAGTTCATGGCTGTCATTGATATAGCGGCAGTTCTCCGGATCGACCGCCATCACGACCTCATGAAAATCCGCGGCAGGAAAAACGGTTTCGGCATCCCAGATTTTTTTGCATTCCGCAATCGTATTGAGTGCGGCATCATTGTCATACCATCCGCCCCACATGTCGAAGTTCCATATGGATATTCCGTTGACCAGCGCCCAGCAGATTTCCCGCCGCAGTCCGGCACGGACTTCTTCCGGTGTTTTCCATTCGATTTTCCTGCCCATGATGGCCACTTCGCCGCTTTTTCCCGGCGCTTTGGGGAAACGGCTTGTAAAGGTGGTGGTATCGTTTTCACCCAGCATCATTTTCCCTCGGACCTTCAAAGTCTGCATCGGGATCATGGGAATCGGAGAACCGCCCATCCCGCGCTGCTCCGCCCCGTATGAGAAGGGCGACCAGCCCATATCGACCTCGGGCATGTCATAGAGTTTTTCATAATCCAGATGTCCCCAGCTGCCTTTGGAAAAACTCCAGGGCAGTTCGAATATGTAGCCGTACGTCGTTCCGACCCCGATTTCCGGCGGCAGGCACGCCCGGGCCGTCCGGCAGAAGAGTCCGACGGTTTCCCTTGAGGTTTCACAGTTGAATTTCAGGTAATCGAGCGCAAGCTGATGCGTTGCGGGAGTCCGCAGAAGTCCGCCGGATTCCGGGACCCCGGAATAACGGGCATGATAGCCCGGAATATCGCAGGGCTCCAGACCTCGTTTTTTGCGCCACCGGTCCCACGCTTCGATCCTGGCCATGCTTTCAGTCCCGCGTGAAGTGTCGAACCACTCGGTAGTGAGTCCGCCCATGACAAAGAAATATCCGAACCGTCCCGGATAACGGGCAACTGCATGTTTCAGCAGGGCTTTGAGGTAATCGCAGACGTCATCGCGATACTCCTTCAGCGGCGCCACTCTGCCGAACTCATTGTAGACGTCGCGTCCGGCAAGCCGGGGCATCCACCAGGACGGCGGATTGAGGTCCAGAACCACATTAAGCTTGACGTCGGGAACTGCTTCGGTGACATCCAGAATATTCCGGTCAAACAGGGTGAAATCATATTCCCGTTCCCAAATCCACGTCGGCTGATAACGGGTATAGGGGGCCCCCATGAAGTTGGTATTGTTGGACACCATGATGGTCACCGTGTCGATCCCGCGTTTTCGCATCTCCTTCATGGCCGCATATTCCGGCTCGAATGAGCGGTAGCCGAAGAAAACTTTGGACTTCATGAAAAACCTTCACCTAAAGAATTGGTCATTCATAAAACGGAACGCCCTTGGACCGGTCGTATCCGCAATAAACTGCTGTAGCTGCTGGGGACGTCAGTGCCGCCGACATCGGGGATGTCCCGACCATCAGATCCCGCGCCTTTGACAAAATAACCGTCTTTGGTTTTCGTGTAAAAGGTAAATTCCTTCGCCTCCGGATTTTCGAATCCCGTGCTGTAAACCAGGATATTCTGATTGGCAGCGGGCCATGACAGGATTTCCTCCGCGGCCGG
>JAZUCR010000076.1:0-3769 GCA_045639225.1 Victivallales bacterium | reverse complement strand
ATGTTATTAAATCTGATTGGCGCGCGGAGTCGGGATTGTTATTAGAGGAGACTCATATTGTTCCTGCCAGTGTGCAGAAAAGAATTTGGCAAGATGGAATGTTCCGCTTGTTTATAAGTCATAAAAATGAAGATAAAATCGAAGTCACCAATTTACAAAAAAGATTAGCGTTTTGGGGTATCGACTGTTTTGTGGCTCATAGGGATATTCAACCGACTCAACGCTGGGCAGATGAAATAGAATCAGCCCTTTTTTCAATGGATGCTTGTATTGCCATAATGACAAAAAATTATCATAATAGTGATTGGACAGATCATGAAGTTGGCTGCGCATATGGACGTCATGTCCCGATAATTGCTGTAAGGATGGGGAAAGATCCTTATGGACTGATAGGACGTTTTCAGGGCTTGACATCAAATTGGGATAAATTACCCATTGACATTATGAAAATATTATTGCAATATCCGCAAGTCAAAGATGCATTTATAAATTCCGTTTCCAAATGCGCAAATTATGATTGTGGTAACACTATTGCGGAACTGTTTCCCTATATAGATACTTTCACCACTGAACAGCTGAATAAATTAATTGATGCGTGGCAAACAAATGCTCAAGTCCGGGATAGTTTTGGTTTTACCGGGGAATATTCACGTAAATATGGGCTCGGAATAAAACATTTTATTATGAAATGGGCTCATGATCGTTTTCCTGACGAAAAATCCATTATAGACTATGTGAAATCACGAAAAAAAGTAACTTGATTATATCGCGCTCCAAAGGTCTGCACGCGAGAAAGAGAAAAAGCTCCGACAGAAAGTCTCAGGCATGAGACTACTGCTATATGTTGATCATCAAAGAATAATGCTTATTTGATTACCAGTTTTTGATGCCTGCCATCACAAAATTCGGACTTTTGTGGATCGTTTTACCACAAAATTCGGAATCCGGAGACAAAAAAACTCCGGCAAAGCGGTGTTTTCACACGGCTCTGCCGGAGTCCTGGTTTTACTCCATGCCGAAAAGTTTCATCTGTTCCTTCCAGGAGAAAGGCAAGTTGGTGTCGAGTTTCGTCAGCGAAAGCGACCACGGCGCTCTCCCTTCGAAGATGGCCTCCACGATGGGCGGAGCCAGCAGCGTCAGCCTCAGAAAGCGCCGGACGCAGGACACGTTCACGTTCAGCGCTTCCGCCAGGGCTTCCGGCGAATCGAATTCGCCGCTGTCAAGGAGTTCCTGCCAGCGGTAGGCGCGGGCAATGCCCGTGGCCAGCGGCACGTTGATCTTCAGCTGCTCGTCGGGCAATTCCGGGTAGTAGATCCGCTTGCGCCCGTTGTCGTAGCGGAATTCGATCGGAATCTTGATCCGGGTATTGCCGTCCTCTGTCGGTTCAATTATGGTCTTCATAGTCCAGTTCCCCCAGAAGCTGCTGCATTCCCTCGGTCCGGATATCCAAGTCCAGGCGGTCTTCGTAGAGCGTGACCTTCTTGAGCAGCAGGTGCATCAGACGGTTGCGCTCGGCCGGGAACATCTCGTCCCACAACTCCGTCTGCCTGGACAGCAACTCGTTCACCTCCTTGCCGGGCTTCTTCAGCTTCAGCGCCAGCTGATTGACGATGGTCGGCGTTTGGAGGATCTTGCGGAGATGGATCAGCACGGCCGCTTCGATCTCGCCGCCCCCGATCCGGTTCACCGGACAAAGCGACTCGCCCCGTTTACTGTTCCTGGTGCAGAGGTAGTAGGTGTACATCTGGGAATGCGAGATTTCAGAGAAATATCTGGCTACCTTCTGCGCTCAGATCAAGGGCCGTATCCATGAAGAATAGTCGGTCATATTATTTGTCAAAATTATATAGATTTTTTACGTATTTAATGATATAAACAGCAAAACCTGAACGAGGAGAGGCAAAATGGCTAACGGAAAATCTGATGTCAGAGCGAAAGAAGTATTCATCGAACAACTGAAAACGAGAGGGTTTATCAATGCCAAAATTGTTGCCTCTCCTGCCGATATCGTGGCAGAAAAGAATGGCAAGAAATGGTTTTTCGAAATCAAGATGACCAAAACAGCTTCGAAGAACAAAGCGTATTTCGGTGCAGCGACCATAACTGAATGGAAGCAGGCATTAACAACTCCCGATCGGTATTTTTTTGTGGTAGCCTATACTGATGATGCGGAAAAACATTTCGATTTTGTCGAGTATTCCCCATACCAGTTCATGACGTTTTCGACGATCCCTCCATTCAAGGTTTTTTTCAATATACCGGTCCCCAATAAGAAAAGATCGAAGCAGGGAAATCGTCGGACAGCTCTCCCTGCAAATGAAGAGAATCTGAAGCTGCTGAATAAAATCTACGATGAACTCAAGACCAATTCGACAAGCAAAAATCAGTCATGAGGTTCGGACTTTGTTCCTGATGCACAGAAAGTCTTTTCAGATCGATGGGATCTTACTTTAAATCGATCTGATGAATCCATTGTTGAAAAAATACCATCTTTTCGAATTGTTTTTTTGTGTTTGGAACGGTATATTATGTCCGGTTTGTCCATCGCAGGAGAATCATTATGAAGAAAACGATTCGGATTTTGAGCATTGGTTGTTTTCTCCTGTGCACACTGGTATTTTCCGGATGTGCGGCGGGGAAGATTTCCGCCTGGCGGGAATATAAAGTTTATTGCGGGATGTCGTCGAAACACGGCGAAGTGTCGGAAGCAGCATGGAAGCAATTTTGCGACAAGCATGTCTCGGCGGTATTTCCCGATGGATACACCGTCCTCGATGCGACGGGATACTGGCGGTCCGGGCCGGATACTGCGGCGAAGGAGCGGGCCAAGGTGATTTTGGTCATCGCGCCCGCCGATGCCCGGGAAAAGGTGCTGTCGGTCGCGAGGCAATATCGGAATGATTTCGATCAGGAAGCTGTCCTGATCTCCAGTTCCGAGGCGGAGACGGTTTTCGTGTCGGCAAAAGACACCGGCGGCAAGTGAAAGGTATGAAAATGAGCCATGAGCAAAGAGTAAAATTTACGCAGGTTTCGCTGTTCAGCGTCCTGCTTAGCGGACGCTATGACGGCGTTATCAGTCTCGCCGAAGTCAAGCGGATCGGCGACATGTCGATCGCCACTATGGACCGTCTGGACGGCGAAATGCAGATGGTCGACGGTGTGGTCTATCAGGCGTGCTCGGACGGTCATGTTTATCAGCCGGGCGACGACGCCACGATCCCCTTCGGAACGATCTGCAATTTCCGCGCCGAACAAAGTCTCCAGCTCGAAAACATCCCGACCTACGAACTTTTCGAAGAACACCTGGGAAAAATCTGTCCGCAGGAGAACTTTCCGCTGGCGATCCGTTTCACGGGGAATTTCCGGCGGATGAAGGTCCGGACCGTTGGACGCCAGGAGAAGGATGGTCTGGGGCTGGCCGATGCGGCGAAAAACGAAGTGGTCTTCGATCTTTCCGACACTTCCGGCGATCTGGTGGGATTCCGGCTGCCCGGCTATGTCAACGGCGTCAATGCGCCCGGATGGCATCTTCACTACGTGGATACGGCGCGGCAGCGTGGCGGACATGTAGTCAATTTCTCCCTGCTGAACGGGGAACTGCGTTACTGTTATGCGGATGATTTTCAGATCCGTCTGCCGGACAAGTCCGTATTCGCCGGGCTCGACTTGGCCAGGGACTGGAGCAAAGAATTGAAACGAGCCGAAGCGGAACGCTGACTGGCATAAGGAGGCGTTCATCTTATGAACTGGAATTTCAAAAACGTGAAGC
>JAZUCR010000075.1:0-9694 GCA_045639225.1 Victivallales bacterium | reverse complement strand
GCTGCTCATGGGACAGGGCAGCTGCCTCTATTATTTCCATAATTTCCGCAGTCACGGCGAACTGCTGTTCAACGACATCTTCATGTATTATCCCGACCTGACGCTTTCTCCGGACGGGAAAGCGCTGTCGGACGGGATCCGCCGGGCGCAGCGGGGAACCGACCGGCTGCTGCTTTCCGCCTCGCAGGCGGATGATTCCGGCATTGCCATGCTCTATTCCAGAGCGTCGGAACATGCCTGCACTTTCTGGCAGTCCATGAACGGAAATGCCAAGCCGGCAAAAAAACTGAATCCGCGGGCGCAGCAGTTCGAATTCTTCGCTCCCGCCATCGAAGAGTCATTCCGTGCTTATTCCTCCACCGCCAGCCGCCTGATCAAAGCCGGCGGACTGGATGATAAGAAACTGCTGATCCTGCCGTTCGCCCAGAGCATTGCTCCGGAAGATGCCGAAGCCATCCGGAAATTCGTCCGGGACGGCGGCACCGTCCTCGCCGACTTCCGTCCGGCCGTGAGCGATCAGCACGGGGCATTCGGCAAAACCGGTCTGCTCGACGATGTTTTCGGTATCCGGCAGAAACTCGACTGGAAATTTGCTCTGCACAACGGAACAGTCACGCTGAATCTGCCGGAACTCCAGGCAAAAATCAGAAAAGCCACTTTCGGCGACAAGGTCGAAATGACGACCGCCAAGGCATTCGGGACCGCCGGCAAAGATCAGACTCCGGTCTTCCTCGAAAACCGTTTCGGCAAGGGCCGCGCCGTCCTGCTGAATTTCACGGCTTCCGATCCCGCCTTCCGCAAATTCTTCGGACAGTGGCTCGGTAAGATCGGCATTCCGGAACTGTTCAAGGCGGAAACCAGAGACCGTTACTGGTTTGCAGAACGCGGCAAGGTCCGGACTGCCGAAATCCAGGCTGACAAGGAACAGGAAACCACCGGCGACAAGACCGCCACCGAAGATGCGGGCGAACGCGAAACGCTGGTCTATGAGAATACCTCGCGTCCGAAGCTCTACCGCTTCACCTCCGGACCCGCGGAGATCATCGGATATTTCGCCTGCCGCCGCGGTTTCACCATGGGCAAAGGCGAATTGAAAATGGCATTCACCGTCCGGAAACCCGGTCATGTTTATGATCTGATCCGCGACAAGTATCTCGGGAAGACCGATTCGTGGGAAATGACCCTGCCGATCGAAGATGTTGTCATCTGTGCGGTTCTGCCCTTCGAAGCACAGGCGCCGAAACTCTCGCAGCCGACGGTGAAAACCGGAAACGGCGGGGCGCTCGAACTGAAGTTCAGGATCGACTTGCCGAAAGAAGCGGCGGACGTCCGCTATCCGGTCCGCATCACCCTGAAAGATCCGTCCGGAAAAGAGTTGACGGATTACGCCCGGACCGTTACCGTGGACAAGGCCGCGGCCGAGGTCATGATCCAGCTGCCGGCCGATGCGCCGAACGGCAAATGGCAGATCACCGCGCCCGAAGTTTTCGCCGGAAAAACCGATTCCGTTGCGTTCACGATCGATCCGGAGAAGCGCTAAGTGAGAAAGCTGTTTTACGCAGTCTTCCTCGGACTGGCCGGATTGCTTCCGGCCATTCTGCAGGGCGTGCCGCTGCCCACCTATCCGGTCGAACTGAAAGTCGAATGTCCGTCTCCGGATGCGGCAAAAACGGCCGAGCTGAAATTTCTGGAACTGCCGCAAGGGAAAAAAGTCGCGTTTTCCGCCCGCTGGGATGATTCCTCGGTCCGGCATCTGCTGATGCGCGATCTGCTGAAAAAGAATGGTTATAAAGCCACGTTTTATCTGCATGACTCGGGCAATAAAGAGTTTTGGACGAAAGTCTTTCCGACCCTGATCTCGGACGGTTTCACGGTCGGAAATCATACCTGGGGACACCGCGAACTGCCCCTGCTTACCCCGCACGGGATCCATTATGAGATCCTCGGCTGGAAGATCCGGCTGGAGAACCGTTCCAATCAGCCGGTCACGGCATTCGTTCTGCCGTATGGAAAATTCGATTCACAGTTTTTTCCCGGAGTCCCGAAGCTGATCGGCTGTTCCGTCTATCGTGCCGGACTCCTCGGCGGTCCGGATTTTTCGCCGGAAATGTTTCGCCATTACGGACTGAAGGAAAACGAATTCTTCGGCAGTCTGCTCGTCCGTCCGGGCGACCTCAACACCAAAGCGGCAAAATTCGATGCGGATGTGAAAAAACATCTGACCGAAGCCGCGGGAAAACCGGTCCACCTGGCTCTGGGCATCCATACGCGCCATTCCGAGGCGGATTTTCTGGAACTGGGCCGGGCGCTGAAAAAAAATACCGGCCGGCCCGACTGGTGGTACTGCAATGAGAATGAATATCTGGCTTACACCTATATGTTCCGCAACGCCCGCGTCACGGACAAAAAAGTCAATGGGAATACCGCAGTTTTCACGGTGGAACTCCCCTGCCCCGAACTGCTCGGAAGCGATACACCGCTCTGGGCCGAATGTGCAGGGAAAAAATACCCGATCCTCCATACTCGAAAAGCACCCGTGATCATCGGTGAAACCAGCCCCGCCGGCAGGAATGCCAAGTTTCCGGGAGTAACTGCCCGGCTCACGGTTCCCCAACCGGATAAAATCCGTCTGGAACTGACCAACACCGGCGCGGCACTGGAAAACGTGCTGCTTACCCTCCGGCTGGGACCGGATTTCAAGAATGATTGCGTCACCCAGCAGATCCCCCGGATCGAAAAAAGCTTCAGCCGGGAATGGAGCGTGCAGCCCGATCCGGAACGTCAGGGACCGGGCAGCCGGCTGATCGCGGCGCAGCTGGATTTCACCCGCGGCGGGCGCAGCGAACGGCTCTGGGTCACCCATCTCACCAGGATCAAACGCGAAGAACCGGACCGGCTGGTCCAATGCAGTCTGCAAGCCTTTTCCGAAGCGGAACAACAGCAATTATCCCGACCTGAAACCGAGCTGAAAAAAGGAACCTTTTTCAAGGCTGATTTCATGGATAATCAGAGACCGGGTGTTTACAATGTGAAACTGCCCCGGCGGCAGAAACCGGAGGAACCATTGACCGCGATCATGGATTTCCAAGGCGGTTCCGCGATGGTTCTGTGCGGAGAACTTCCCCCGACGATCTGGCTCAACGGAACCAAAGTCAAGCCGGAACGGCGCAGCGTAAAACTGAATGCGCCTGCCGGAAAAAACCGTCTGCTGCTGGTCTATCCGCCGGCTAAACGGCCGGTCCGCCAGCTGGTCCTGTTCCTCAATCCGGCTTCCTGACGATCAGACGGGGTTTTTCAGGCCGGAAACAATTGCAGACCGTGCGGTTTTTCAGCGGTTCTTCCGGATCGGAAAAATCAACCGTCCAGAAATCGCGGTAAATTCCGTCGCAGATGAAACTGCGGATCTCCAGCGTGTTCCTGCTTGTCCAGAGTGCATACGCCGCCACGGGATGGGGACTCCGGTCGGTCAATTGGAAAGTGGAAAATTCGAAATGGCCGAATCCTGCCCGCAGCTGTTCGATCCCGTGCGGAGAAAGGAAGGTCAGGGAACAACCCGTCTCCCCGAAGGAAATCTCACACTGACGGATCCCCGCGGCATTATCCTGAAAATGATAACATCTGTTGACCGGTTTCCCATTTTCCGCACTTTCGGCCGGCCGGATCTTCAATCCAACAGCATATTCCCGCAGCGCCCGCCAGGCTTCCGGATCTTCGGGCAGCGGTTTATCCTGCAAATGAGGAACCAGTTCATCCCAGAAAACATCCAGCAGTTTCTGCATGTCGCACAGGCATGAGGTCACGGCGATGCAGAGGTCCTGCTCTTCCAGAACGATCGCCAGCTGTCCGCTTGCGCCGTCGCCGCGGTAGCCGTGCTGCGACACCCAGAACTGATAACCGTAACCCAGTTTCCAGTCCGGATTCGCATTCATGGAATTGTCAGCATGTTTCACGGTGGCTTCCGCCAGATAATCCGCGGGCAGAAGCTGGCGACCTTCCCATTGTCCATGCTGAAGCAGCAGCTGGGCAAATTTCGCCAGGTCGTCGGTGGTCAGCGAGAGTCCCCAGCCGCCCAGATTGATCCCGCGCGGACAGCATTCCCAGATCCCGGGAGAAATTCGCAGCGGTTCGAAGAGGCGCGGCATCAGATATTCCCGGACATTTTCACCGGCAACCTGCCGAATCACCGCCGACAGCATGTAAGACGCGCCGGAATTATACGTAAAGCGAGTCCCGGGATCCGTGTCCAGCGGAGAAGCCAGAAAAGCTTTGACATAATCCTGCTGTCCGGCCATATAACGGGTGGAACAAACCAGGTGTCCCGAGCGCATGGTCAACAGATCTTTCAGCGTAACATTCCGCATCCGGGGATCGGTGATGCAGGAATCATATTCGGGGAAAAAAGAGACCAGTTTATCGGTGATTTTCAACCGTCCTTCCGCCTGCGCCAATCCGATGGCGCACGAGGTGAAACTCTTACTCAGGGAAAACAGCTGATGCGGCATTTCCCGCTGGTAAGGATCGATCCAGCATTCGAGAACCGAACAGCCGTGCCGCAGAACGATGATGCTGTTGAGGTATTCCAGTTCGGATAATTTTTCCATCATCCGCAGGAAAACATGAGAACTGATTCCGACAGATTCCGGCGATACCGTCTTAAAATGATTCATTCAACCCTCGGTTTTCGATTGTAAATCTTCTGTTTTCAAAACATAAAACTAGAGATATTATACATCGTTTCCGGCATTTGTCAAGTATTGCCGCCGGACCGGGGATCCCATCAGGTCTTATGTTTTTTCAATTACAACTTCATTGGGTTTCAAACCGTCGACTTCATAATCGGCATAATTGATGGAAATCCTGATCTCGCCGCCGTCCGGGAGAGGATGATGAGTGATCCCGATTTCCGGGGCTTTTTCCGGGCACTTGACCCCCGCCAGTTCGGCGATCTTTTTGTAGACACGATACAGCTTGCATTCCGGACTGACCGCGGCTTGTTCGACGGGAACATTCAGATAAATCAGCTGACCTTTGCCGTAACGGTGCCGTATGAGGACCGGACGCCCGGCGGCGTCTTTGCCGAAAACTTCGCAGCTGTCCGCAATCAGATGCCTTGTCAACGGGGATTCGACCTCGAACTGTTCTTGGCAGCCGTCAATCGAGAACACCGTTTTTTCAGGGATTTGAGCGCAATAATCCACATGACAGCCGAATTCGGAACCGAAAGGCTGTAGCATGCCGCTGCCGGCAGTGAAACAAACGGTCGCCCCCTCGGATGCGGCCTGGAGCAGCTGCCGGTATTTTTCCAGCGGGACCCCATTGAAACCGGTAAGACAGGGAACCAGATAAAACTTCGACGGCGGCAGAGTGTCACGTGAAGCAATGTCGCAGAAATCGACCTCGAATCCGGCCTGGGTGCTCAGAATGAAACTGCCGTAAGCAGCTTTCCAGACATCCGTTTTATCGAACGGGGTAAGGACGACCGTGCAGTCGACGCGCCGGGGAGGAAGCCGGTCGTAAGGCAGTTTGCCGATCTCCTGCCGGAAACGTTTCATGGCCCGTGCCGCGCCGTACGGGACCCGGTCGGCATCCAGCGCTCCGAGATTGCGTTCCATCGCAACCCAGCGGTAAGGCAGCTGTCCGGCACATTTGTCGAACGCGAACCCGCACCACCATAGCATGCCGCCGAGTCCGTGCGCATAGGCGGAATACAGTATGGTCCGGCAATAAGCCTCCGTTCGTTCATCGGAAAGATATTCGGGACCGAACGAACCGATCTCCTCCACGAATGCCGGTTTTCCGGAGGCCTGATAATAGAGCGTTTCCGCAGCTGCGTGATATACTGCGGGAAGGGTATTGAGTGCACTTTGTCCGCAATACGGCGTAAAGGCGGGATACGGATGGGTGGTGAGAGCATCGGTGAGTTCGCCGAGGATCCGCTGATTCCAGCTGGCCGCCGGATCGACCGAGGAAGCGTGCATCCCGGAAAAAACCGGGCGGGAAGGATCGGCCAGACGAATGGTCGAAACGACCAGATTGAGCCAGTTCCAGCTGATGACGGGTTCTGCGCACGGGGAAAGGCAGTTGCATTCGTTGCCGGGCTCCCAGGCGATGATCGCCGGGTGATCCTTCATTTCGGAGACGAATCCGCGCAGAAACAGCGTTTCGAGGTAAAGCGCATCCGGATGGGTAAACAGATTTTTATCGGCCAAAGCGGGCGGCACAAACAATGCGCCGCTCATCCACCCGGTCAGCAGGCCAACAACCAGTTTCAGCTCATATTTCTGCGCCAGATCGGCGGTTTTACGGAAACGGGACATCATGACCGGATCCAATCCGAAATGCCGCAATCCGGTTTCGGGAAGCGGTGAACCGTCCGGCATGACCAGTTCCACATGAGCGCCGGCAGAGCCGCAGGCCCAGCTGACGGGCTGAAAATCGGACCAGAGCGGAAACAGCCGGACGGTATTCATTCCTGCGTCCTTCAAAGCGGCAAAATCTTTTTCCACGGCCTCTGCGGACCATTCACGCCACATTCTGAGTCCGGTTTCACTGGCCCAGTAATTGCAGCCGATAAGAAAATCATCAGTGCCTGGCAAATATTTCATGATACATGCTCCTTTTCAAGTTTCTGACCAGATAATTTAACCGAATGGGAATGATATGTCAATCCGTTTTGCTTTTTTTGCAGGAAAACATTCCGGGGACCGCGTCCGACCCGCGGAAATTTTTGGTGATTTTTTTGCGGTAAAACTACGTTTTATCATTTGCGAAAACGACCAAGGTGTGCTAGATTACTGTAATAATTGTATCCGGAGCTTGATTTTGAATCGTAAAAAAAATAAAAAAACTGTCTCGCCGGCGTTTGCAGGAAGGGTCATCATCACCAGTCTCGGCTGCGCCAAAAATTTTGTGGACACCGAACTGGCGGCAGCCTCGTTTCTGTGCAGCGGCTTTGCCTTGACTGAAGATGAAGACGAGGCGGATATCCAATTCATCAATACCTGTGCCTTTCTGAAAGCGGCGCGCGAAGAAGCATCCGAACATATCACCGCCCTGAAACGGTGGAAAAAAGCCGGCAAGGGCCGTCGGATCATGATTGCCGGCTGTTTCGTGGAGTGGGCCGACCCCGCCGAACTGGCGAAATATCCCTACGTGGATGCCTGGCTCCGGATCGATCAAGTGGCCGAAGCCGGAAAAATCGCATTGCGACTGGATGAGGCAAAGCCCGATACGGCTGAATGCCCTGCCCGGCCGAAATACATTTACAGCCATGAAACGCCGCGGGTGCAGCTGACGCCGCCGCATTATGCGTATGTGAAAATCGCGGACGGCTGCGACAACTGCTGTGCCTACTGCATGATCCCGTCGATCCGGGGTTCGCTGCGTTCCCGCACGGTCGAATCGGTGGTCGAAGAAGTGAAATCGCTGATCGGGAACGGAGTATATGAAATCATCCTGATTGCGCAGGACAGCGGCGGTTTCGGCCGTGACCGCGGAGGAAAACCGGAACTGGCAAAACTGCTCCGGCAGCTGGACAAGCTTCCAGGTGAATATATTCTCCGGCTGATGTATCTGCATCCGGCAAGTGTCAATGACGAACTGCTGAAAGTGCTGAAAGGAATGAAGCATCTGGTCCGCTGTATCGAAATGCCGATCCAGCATATTGCGGACAACGTGCTGCGCGGGATGGGACGGAAAGTTTTCGGAAAGCGGACGCGGGAAGTGGTGAAATCGATCATGGATCTGGGTTACGCGGTGCGCACCACGCTGATGACCGGATTCCCGGGAGAAACGCAGGAAGATTTCGAAGAACTGCTGGAATATGTGAAAACTGCCGGATTTGCGCGTCTGGGCGTGTTTGCATATTCGCGGGAACCGGGGACGCGGGCGGCGGAGATGTCCGGTCAGATACCCCGGCGGACCGGAGAAGCCCGGGCGGCAAAACTGCTGAAAGCCCAGCAGAAAATCTCGCTGGCCCATAATCAGGCGCTGGTCGGAAAGGAACAGGAAATTCTGATCGATTCGGTTCAGGGAACGGAAGCGGTCGGCCGCACGCTGCTGGATGCGCCGGATATCGACAACGTCGTGCATGTGAGTTCCCGGAAAAAACTGAAACCGGGAGAACGGGTCATGGTCCGGATCGAACGGGCCGCGGAATATGAACTGGAAGGATCTCAAGTCAGAAAGGAGCTGTCATGAATCAAGTCATCAAAAATCTGCCAAATCAGCTGACGATAAGCAGGATCATTCTGATTTTTATTTTTGTGGCACTGGCCAACATCGACGCGGACAAGATCAATTTTGTGGAAATCCCGAAACACGTCTCCGAAACGTGCCATCTGATCGCCTATTTGGTCGCCATACTGGCGGGGATCACGGATTTTCTGGACGGCAGGATTGCCCGGAAATACAAATGCGAAAGCGATTTCGGCCGTCTGATGGATCCGCTGGCGGACAAGATATTCATTGTGGCGACCTATGTGATGATGGCGGATTACCGGATCATTCCGGCGTGGATCGTGGTAGTGGTGCTTTCCCGCGAATTTCTGGTGACCGGGCTGCGGCTTCTGGCGGCCAACAAGGGAATCGTCCTCGCTGCGGACAAATCGGGAAAATTCAAGACTGCGTTCCAGATGATCTCGCTGATCGCAGCCGGAGCGGGCTGGGTTCATTTGTTCGGGTTCAATATTTTCGAACCGACGATTTGGAAAATCTGGTATACGGTCATGCTGCTGGTAGTGATTTCCACCCTGTATTCGGGTATTTCGTATTTCGTCAAGAATTTCAAGCTGATAACCAGCGAACTGTGAGAGTAAACGGGATGAGTGAAGAAGATATCCAGGTCAGTCCCTTTCCCACCGCGGGGAAGCCGGAGAAGGCGTTTCTGGTCGGCATAGCCGATCCGAACGATCATACCGCATCCCCGCGGGAATATCTGGATGAGCTGCGGGAACTGACCGAGACACTCGGCGTGCCGGTCTGCGGAGAAATTATCGCCCCGGTCCGGCAGATCCACCCGAAATACTATGTGGGAAGCGGCAAGCTGGAAGAGATCTGCAGTCAGGCATCGGCCGCAGGAGCGGACATTCTGATTTTCGACTGCGAACTGGGGCCCTCCCAGCAGCGCAACCTGGAAAAAGCCGCCTCGATGCGGGTCTATGACCGGCAGGAAGTGATTCTGGATATTTTTGCCGCCAGGGCGCAGACCCGGGAAGCAGTGCTGCAGGTGGAACTGGCACGGAACCGGTATTATCTGCCGAGGCTGACCGGTGCATGGTCGCATCTTTCGCGTCAGCACGGCGGTGTGGTCGGAGCGCGCGGCGCCGGCGAAAAACAGATCGAATACGACCGCCGGATGGTCAAAAAACGGATCTCCATGCTGGAAGAAGAACTCAAGGAAGTCCGGTCGCACCGGATGATCCAGCGTAAAGAACGTCTGCGCGGGAATCTGGTCAACTGTGCGATCATAGGTTATACCAATGCGGGGAAATCGACCTTGCTGAATGCGCTGACCGGAGCGGGAGTTCTGGCAGAAGACAAACTTTTTGCCACGCTGGACCCGACGACGAGGAAGCTGACTTTGCCGGACAAGGCGGAACTGCTGCTGACGGACACGGTCGGATTTGTGCGGAAGCTGCCGCATTCGCTGGTGGAAGCGTTCAAATCGACGCTGGAAGAAGCGCTGCTGGCGGAT
>JAZUCR010000074.1:0-6519 GCA_045639225.1 Victivallales bacterium | reverse complement strand
CAGTTTTTCCAGAGCATCAGAATCTTTCGCATAGAGATAAACCGGAGCTTCACCCAGATACAAAGTATTCCCTTTGAGTTCGACCGGATTGCCCTGCACATCTTTTGCTGATGCATCAATACCGTCTGCCAGCTTGACTTTCAGCTTTTCCTTGCCGTTATACCAAACCGCGGCAAAATATTTCCCGTCTTTCCGGAAAATCCAGCAGGGGATGTCCCGATGGATCGGCAGTTCTTTGACAAATTCGGCAAATGCCATAGTCCGGGCGGTCGCGGCATAAGCGGACACGACCTGACGCGGATTTTCATTTTCCCACATGCCCCAGTCAATTTTACTTTTCTTACTCCAGTTGTCCGGACGGAAATACAGCCAGTGACGCACCTGCGGAACGGTTTTCAGCAGGATGTAATCGCGGGCGACGATATTCGCCATGCTGATCCCGCAGGGATCATCCAGCGGTGTTGTCCGGATGATGCATGGCCCTTTTTCCGCAATGGAGATGAATTTCATGCCGGATTTTTCCGCCAGCTGCCACAACTCACGCATCATATTGCGCAAGTCGGCTTCCTCGGAGTTCAGCGTCATATAGCCTTTACCATACTGCTGTCCGTTGGTATAGGTATCCAGGGCAAAGCCGTCCATGGAATTTTTGATTTGCGGCAACAGCTTCTTCAGCCAGGGGAAACGGGGATAAACCCGGCCGCCGCCGACGCCGGGTCCAGCCACGATGGCATCGGGATCGGCTTTTTTGATCGCAGGATAAGAGAAATTGATCATTGCGATATAAACCGGGACGGCGCTGGGATACTGCTGTCCGCCGCAGTCGACTTCCCCGCCAAGATACCAGGTTTTGATGTAAGGCTTGTAAAGCGTGACCAGTTTTTCAATGAACGGAACCAGCACATCCTTGAGCTGCTGAATGGTTGGTTCTGCCTGTCCGGCAGGCACGATCCCTTTCGGCATCCAACGTTTCCAGGCATCCGCCCGCCACGTCCCGTAATTCATCTCGAATCCGCCGATCGGTTCGATCCCGTAATTGCGGAGTGCTTCAAGCGTTTTCAGACATTCCGCAAATTTATCCGGCTTGGCTTTCACCCAGTGAATCCAGTTGAAATCGACTCCGGCCGATCCTGCCGCCATCAGATTCAGCCGTTCAATACTTTGGGAGGTCTTACCGCAGTAAAAACTGATTCCGAACAGAGGATCCTTTTTGGCAGGGACCGGTCCGACTTTGACAAAGGAAGCCTGCGCTTTCCCGACGACCGCGCCCGATTTCCATTCCGCATTCGTGCAGTAGAATCCGGGCATCTCAAGCTCAGGATAACGCAGTATTTCTCTGATCTTTCCTTTCGCCGGAAGAGTGAAAACCTTTTCCGTTTCGGCAACTTTCCTCCCGAAATAATCGATCGTGGTGAATTTCACTGGAACGGAAACTTGCTTGTCTGAAGGGTTTTTCAGTTCAAAACCCAGTTCGGGAATTTCGGTATGCCGGAAAAGGTTGCGGAATTTACGCGACAGCAGTACCCCCTGCGGCGCGGATGCCTGACGGGATTTCAATTCGGCAGCCTGTTTTTCCTCTTGCTGTTTCCGTTCCCGGTCTTTCTGTTCTTCCTCCTCGCTGTAATCCCGAATCGAGATCCCGTCCAGCATAACGGTGCCGTTCAGATAATTGGCAAGGACTATACTGACATGCGAGATGCGCCCTCCGTCCGGAACGGTGATGATCTTTTCATATTTCTCCCATTCCGTTTTTTTCCAGCCGCCGCGGGCGGTGCCGGGAGTGGCAACCGACCCGAAATTACGCCATTTCCCGTTTACTGTACCTCCGAGGTAGAGCATGATATATCCGCCAGCCTTGATGCAGCGGGAAGTGTCCATGTATGCCGTGAGCTTGTATCTCCCAGGACCGATATTCACACCCTGGGATATGTTGACGCGGCGTTCTTTGGATAACGTGATCCCCAGTGCGCCGTTTCCCGCACAGGGGGAACCGCTGTCGGTAACGATGGAGATGCTCACATTATTATTCGGTTTCTCCAGCCGCCACGGCGCGATTTTCCCGTTTTCGAAATCCCCATTCTTCACACGCTCTGCACCGTATGCGAATACGGCGGATAAAATCAGCCCCGACAATACAAGTTTTCCGATGTTCATTTTTTCTCCTTCTTTTAAGTGACTATTTCAAATTTCAAACTCGATTCTTCCTTCAAATATCTTTGCGGACTGCTTCCACGCGGATCAGGAATCGGACAGCCGGTAGAGTTTCGGTTCGAAGCCGGTGAACCGGTCGTTCGGCGGGAAACCCGGCAGACTGCCCGGCAGAAGAAGCTCGTTCGGACTCGGATTGATGACCATCAGCAGCGTTTCACCGGACGAAGTCCTGACTGCCTTGCCGACAAATGGAGCGGGAATTTTTACCGGTAGCTCTTTCCCAGACGCCCATTCATCATAAAAGGATTCGATTTCCGCATGAATGCCGGAAAGAAGCGACCAGAGCCGGGAACGTTCCTGCGGCAGGAAACCATGTCCCATATGGATGATATTGCCGGAAAAACCATTCAGAATGGACAGATAGATCGCCATCCTGATCTCTTCGGCGAGCCGACAGGTTTTGTCAGGGATAGTGCCGCCGAGCCAGAAAAGTAGCGCCTTGCCCGGAGCTGCCTCGCGTTTGAGCCGGAGCATGTCACGCTGCAGGTTCGGAATCATGGCCTCCGCATAACTGGAAGACCAGAACGCGGCTTCCAAGACATCGCAGGACAGAGTGAAATCTCCGATCCGGCAGGGCTTGTCCGTCTGGATCGAATAAACCAATGCCGGATTGGCTTTTTACAGCGATTGATAATATTTTCTCATAAATTCTTTGGAATTCATTGGGACCCATGCTCCCTCTGCATTTTTTACCGCGAGCGGAATCTGCGCTTCATACGAGATCCGCCAGAGTGACGGAACCGATTCCGGCCGGATCTTTCGAACTTGCGCAGACAATTTTTTCAGGAATACCCGTTCCGGCGGGAAAACCCTGGCGAGGTCAGGCTTCCGAATTTCTTTGCCGTCAGGCAGCGCGTTCAGAACCACGGCATTTTTCCGGACGGCAGCAGCGGCATGATGGTATGACTTCAGATTGAAGGCATCGGAAAATTGAGGGAAAGTTTTCGCAGTGGGGGAAAAACCGAACAGGAAAACCGGTTTGCTGCCGCGGCAGAGCCTTCCGTTTGCCACCGTCAGCGGACCTGGCGGTAGCGGCCCCAATGTTGGCGGACGGTCGAGCAGGAACACGACCCGCGAGACACTGGTCCGGGCGTCAGCAGCTTCCAGCACGAAGCGGCCAGGACGCAGTCCTGAAAGCGGAATGGAACTGCCGGAACCAGCCGTGCGGATGAGTTTTCCGCTACTGTCATACAGCCGGACGGTCACGGTCCCTGGCAGATCGTGCTGAAAACGAATCACCTGATCGGACGGCGTGTAATAAAACCGGTCAGGCTGAAGCATCTTTGTCCTGATGGCAAGGAAACCGGCTGTCCGGCACAGGACTTTGCCGTTTCCGGTATGTTTCAGAATGATCTCTGCTGGAATTCCGGTTTTCAGCGGCAATTTTCGGAACGGCAGCGGAAACGGTATGGAAACAGAACCGTTCCGCATTACAGCGTTCCGGGAACAGCAAAGTTTTCTATCCGAACGTAATTCCATTCTAAGAGGTATTTCGCCTTGGAACTGCGAGATGAAATCCAGCTGCAGAAGGTCGTTTTTCTGCCGGATGTCCTGCAGCAGTACCGAAGCATCCGCAGGCGCGGCTTTCCCGAAAACAACTTCGGAATATTCGGACAGGTCATGAAAATCCGATCCGCCCGAATGACTGGAAATGATGCGAACCGGTCCGGACGAAACATCGCTGCGTGCCAGATTGATCCGCCAGACTTCGCCGGAACGCGGCGTCACGGCATTGAGATCGCGGAATGGCACGCTCAGCCGGAAATGCCATTCCGGTCCTGATACGCGGCTTTCCAGAACCGTTTCCTTCGGATCCCATCCGCTGTCCCGGCAACGGGCGGTATACATGAACCCCGTGGGGCTGACCGCGAAATGGTAATAGACTCCGTTCTGCTCGGCAGGCGCGATTTGAAATTCAAAGATTTCTCCGCCGAACACGGACTTTTCGCTGCCGGCTTTTCCCGCCGACCTGAATGTCTTTCCCGGCGGCACGGTCAGCACGGCGTCCAGTGTCAGATGGCTGGCGGAATATTCCAGTTCGAGCCGCGATGCCGCACCATGCCAGAGACCGTCGTCCCGACGGAAGATCCCGATGCGGGCGGAAGGATTCAGGAATATCTGCTCCGCTGCGCCCGAAATTCCCGTACAGCAGATCAATAGACAAAAGGACAGAATTTTCATGGCAGTCCCATCCGGTTCCCGATTCCCGTTATTTTCCCGCATTATGCACTTGAAACGTCCGCCGCATCAGTTTATATTTACAGTATAATAGATCATGATCTTCCGGGCGGCTTCGCCGCCATCTGGCCACGATACCACGGAAAGGTTAACTCCCAGTCCATGGATCTGATTCCGGTGCCGCGTCTTGTCCAAAAACGATTCATACGACAGTTTATTGTTTTGCACGCTAGCTTTCATCTCCCCGATCAGGAGCCTCCTTTCCGGATGTTTGATATGCTGGATCTTCTTCATCGGATAGTCGGTACCATTCAGCCTTCCGGCAATTCTTGTGGATTCACCGTAGGAATATACGATCTTACTGTCGGTATTCGTATTTTCAACGCCTAAAATTTTCTTTTCACTTTCAGTCAGCAGCGGACATGAAAACATTTTGTTGAAAGACTTGTATCCGTCGACCTTGTCCGACATGCAGAGAATATATGCGATTTCATACCAGTCAAAAACTGCTCCCAGGGCAATTCCTTTGTGCCAGCCGCTGTTGTAGGGTGGCGGTGTATTCATTTCCGCCGGGATGAAGTAATCGTTATAATCATTGTTGTAATTGGAGGTACAGAGCCCGATATTCTTCTTGTTCGCGGTGCATTGTGTGCCTTTTGCCATTTTCCGTGCCTGGTTCAACGCGGGAAGAAGCATGGACGCGAGAATCGCGATGATCGCAATCACCACGAGAAGCTCTATGAGAGTGAAACTCCTCCGGGAAAAAGCAGCTGCATTCGGTTTCGTTTTCTTGATGTTTCTGTTCATGTTCATACCTCACTGTTCAGTTATGATTATTGTTTTGGATTTCATTAATGGCGCGAAGATGGCCTTTCTGGAGAAATATGCCGACCCGGGCCGGGTCGGCAACCGGAGGGGGAAACGAAACAGCCGTTTTGCACCGGACCGGAACGGTGATCACACTCGGACATCCGCGTTCGGCCGTGGTCACTTCCAGATGCAGATAGGACATGGCGGGCAATGACGATACCGGTGGAGTGACCGTCGTTTCGAGTTCGGAACGATAATACCGTCTGGCTCCGAATCTCATTTCCGGCGCGGCGCAGGTCCAGCCTTCGGGGAGCATCCAGCGCATCCGGACAACGCCCGGCTCCAGGATTGCATCACGGATGCCGAGCTTGAGCCGGACCGGCTTTCCCGGTTCTGCATAAGGACCATCGGGGAAATCTGCCGAAACCGTGGTGAAAAGCAAATCGAACAGCAATTCATATCCGGACCGTTGCCAGAGTTCCTGCGCAATCTCGGGATCGAAGAAATCCTCGGCGGGAAGCACCGACTGCGGATCATGGAGTCCGGCAATCTGGCGGAGACGCTTGATCCGGAGCGTCAGTTCGGTCACGGTTTTCGGAATCGGCAGCGGCATGCCGAACCGGTTCAGAGAAATGGTGGCGATGCCGTCGCCGATGGGAGCGATCCATTTTTCTGGCAGTGCTTTCGCCCCCTGGATGATGCCGAGAATCGAGCCCGCGGTCGCCGCTGTGCAATCAGTGTCGTCACCGCAGTTGACCGCAAGACAGACCGTTTTCCCGAAATCGCCTTCGCCGTAAAGCAGCGCGAGGACCGCGAACGGGACATCGACGGCCGCCTGGAACATGCCGATATCGGCATTGTGTTCGACGATCTCATTGCGGACAATTTTCCAATCCTTCCCGGCGGCATGTCCGGCAATGGTCAGTTCGATGGTTTCGCGGAGACGTCCGGCGGGGATTTTGGAAAGTCCGATTTTCAGCAGTTCATGAAGATCGGAGCAGTAAAAAGCGGCGGCTTCGAGCGCGGCAGTGAACATTTCCGCATAGATGCCGTCGCCGCTGTGGTCACACGTGCTGTCCAGCCAGGCGAACCGGATCGCTTCATCCGGGCGTCCGGCGCAGAGGCAGGCCCAGATCTCGCTGCGGATCCACGCCCCGTTGGAATAACGGTAAAAATCATTTTCACACGAACCGGAAAGCGGCGGAAAGAACCCTTCGAGACAATTCCAGCGGCAGCGGGCATATTCGCCCCAGGGCCCGGTAACGGCATTGAGCCAGTATTCACCGAAGTGACGCGAGGTCAGATGTTCAAGAAGTCGGA